>JAHEBS010000018.1 GCA_024642145.1 Marivivens sp. | reverse complement strand
CGCTCGAACGCTGGTTTCCGGAAAAACGGCTCTTTCTCAAATCCGAGGAAGTAACGCGGTTTATCCGGCTCGGCCCGGGCGCGCAGATGGTGATCTGGGCTGTTGGCCTTGCTGTCACCGCGTGGCTGATCTTGGCCACGGCGATCATCTTGATGGACAGCATCGGCGCGGGCAATTTCCGCGCGCAGGCCGAGCGTGACCGCACCGTCTATGAGGACCGTCTCAACAGCCTGTCCGAAGAGCGTGACCGGCGTGCGGTCGAGGCAACGCAGGCGCAGGCCCGTTTTGCCGCGGCGCTTGAGCAGGTCTCGGCCATGCAATCCGAACTTTTGGCCTCGGAGAACCGCCGCCGCGAGATGGAGACAGGGATCGAGGTGATCCAGCAGACGCTGCGCGACACGATGGTGGACCGTCAGGCTCTGTCGACCGAGCTTGCACGCGTCAGTGGCACGGGCAGCGATGGCGCGGAAACCGCCACACCCGAGGCGCGGGCCGAGGAACTGGCCACGACTTTGGGCGTGATCAGTGATGCGCTGGCCCAGACCGCCGACGAACGCGACACGATCCAGACACAGGCCACCGAGGCCGTGGCCCACGCCGATGCGCTGGAACTGGACATGCGCCTGATGGAAGAGCGCAACGACGAGATCTTCCGCCAACTCGAAGACGCGCTGACGGTATCGGTCGAGCCTCTGGACAATATGTTCCGCGCCGCAGGCATGGACCCCGACGCGTTGATCAATCAGGTGCGCAGCGGCTATGCCGGTATCGGCGGACCCTTGGTTCCGATCCAGTTTTCGACCATGGGCGCCGTGCCCGATGCCGATACGCTGCGCGCCAACACCATTCTGGCCTCGCTCGACCGCATCAACATGTACCGAATCGCTTCGGAAAACCTGCCTCTGGTCCTGCCGCTGCACACGAGCTTTCGCTACACGAGCCCCTTTGGCCGCCGTTGGGGCAAGATGCATGAGGGCGTGGATCTTGCCGGATCAATCGGCTCGCCCGTCTATGCGACCGCCGATGGCGTTGTGACCTTTGCGGGCTGGTCTTCGGGCTATGGCCGCTTGATCAAGATCCGCCACGACTATGGTATCGAGACCCGCTATGGGCATCTTAACGCCATTAAGGTGCAAGTCGGCCAAAGAGTCTCGCGCGGCGACAGGATCGGTGATATGGGCAACTCCGGACGTTCGACCGGACCTCATTTGCACTATGAGATCCGCGTCGGAGGCAAATCAATCGACCCCATGATCTATATAAGAGCTGGACGCAATGTTTTCTAAGAGCAAAATCAACGAGCCGGGGCCGAAGGCCGCCGAACCCGTAACCCCCGCCGCGACCGCAACCCCTGCGCCCGCGCCGTCGGCCACCCCGAGCTATGCGAGCGATTTCAAATCCTCGACGCTCAAGTCCAAGCCGCCGGTTTCGGTGCTGTCGAGCGATCTGCACGTGATCGGCAACCTCAAGACCTCGGGTGATATCCAGATCGAAGGTCAGGTTGACGGCGATATCCGCGCCCATCTTCTGACGGTCGGTGAATCCGCCACCGTCAAGGGCGAGTGCGTGGCTGACGACGTGGTGATCAATGGCCGCGTTCTGGGCCGCGTGCGTGGGCTCAAGGTTCGTCTGACCGCCACCGCGCGGGTCGAGGGCGACATCATCCACAAAACCATCGCCATCGAATCGGGCGCCCATTTCGAAGGTTCGGTCCAGCGTCAGGACGACCCGATTTCGGGCAGCAGCTCGGCGGTTGCCGCGCCGGTATCGCGCAGCAAGACGGACAAGTCCGAAGCCTGAGCGATGTTCAGGCCAAGGCTACTTGGTCACGATTTTGACGGGCGGTCACCGCGACAGGTGGCCGCCCGTTTTCTGTTCGCGCTGCGCCATCCGCGCGCCATGCGCCTTGCGCGCAGGCTCAAGCCGCGCCGGCTTGAAGACGGCACGATCATCTATCTGGCCAGCCCCACCTCGCGACTTTCGCGATTGAGTCACAGCGCGGGCGCCCCCTACTGGGCCTATCTTTGGGCAGGCGGCGCGGCTCTGGCCGATTATCTGGCCAGCCATCCACATCTCGTCCAAGGCCAACGCGTGCTGGACCTTGGCGCGGGTGCGGGGCGCGTTGCGATCCTTGCCGCCAAGCTGGGCGCGCGATCGGTTCTGGCCGCCGACACCGACCGCAACGCCATAGCCGCGATACGGCTCAACGCCTTTGCCAATGGTGTCCGGCTGCGGGTCACCCACCATGACCTGACCCAAGCCGCACCCCCTGCCGTCGATGTCATCCTTGCGGGCGATGTGTTTTATGCGCCCGAGGTTGCGGCTGCCGTCCTGCCCTTCTTGCAGGCTGCGCGCAGGGCGGGCGCGCTGGTGTTGATCGGCGATCCTGGCCGCAAGGATCTGCCGCCCGCGGGCATGGTGCTGGTCCATGAAACCCAAGCGCGCGACGTGGGCGCTGCGGTGGCTGCGACCGCAGCGGTCTGGCGGCTAGAGGGCTAGATCTCGTCGTAAAGCGTGCGGCGGTAGAGGTGCCATGTGGCATGGCCCAGCACTGGCAGCGCCACGAATAGCCCCATGAACCACGGCATCATCGCCACCAGAGTCACAAGACCGATCACTGCGGCCCAGACCAGCATGACAAACAGGTTTTCGCGCACGACCCCGATGCTCAAAAGCATGGCAGAGATGAAATCGACCTCTTTTTCCAACAAGAGCGGCAGGCTGACCACCGTCATCGAAAAAAGCAGAAACGACAGCACGGCCCCGACCCCAAGCTCGACCGCGATCATCCGCAACCCTTGGGGCGTAAAGAACATATCCCATCCGGTCGAGATATTGGTGACAGTGGACAGCCCCATGAAAAGGGCAAAGATCATATGCGCCAGAAAGGTCCAGAACAGGAAATAGATGACGATGATCGCCCCGATCCACGGGATCTGGCGGCGACGTTCGGCCCAGACCACGCCCAAAACCGCGGACCAGCGCAGCGGCTGATCAGCCTCGATACGGCGACTGACCTCATAAAGACCCACAGCCGCAAAGGGTGCGGCAAGCGGAAAGCCCAGCGAAACGGCCAGCGTCCAAGTAACGGTCCCTGCCCCCAGCCAGACCATCAAGAACCCGCCCAACACGTAGACTGCGCTGAAAAACAGGCCATAGACCGGCGCGCGCCTGAAATCCCAGACGCCGGCCCTCAGCGCGGACCAGAGCGTGCCAAGCCCGATCCGTGCAATTTCGGGCAGCGGCGAGGCCTCGGGCGGTTGATCGGTCATCTGCTTTTCCATGCCCCATTTGGTCCGCCCCTGACGCGTCCTGTCAACGCCTCAGAACGCGGGGGGTCTGGTTTGCGGCCAATGTGTCGCCCTATGCCATGCCTGCCCCAGCGCCAGAATAGCGGCGTCACGCCCCTGCCGGCCCACGATCTGCAGGCCCATAGGCAGGCCCGCCGCGCCAAAACCGGCAGGCACGGCCAATGCGGGCAGACCAATCAGGCTGGCGGGGACCACGCATTCCATCCAGCGGTGGTAGGTATCCATCGCCACATCCGCGATCACCTCTGGGTATTCCTGCGACGCGGGAAATGGCCAGCACTGGGCGGTCGGCAACAAGAAAGCGTCATAGGTATCAAAGAGTTCCGAGGCCGCTGCAAACCACGCCGATCGCAGTTCAGAGGCCGCGTGAACCTCCATCCCTGTCAGTTTCAGGCCGCGTTCGACCTCCCATTTCGCGCTGGCCTTGTAGCTCGCGCGCCGCAGCGGGTCCGCGTAATCCTCGCGGCTGCCGGCTGCGACCTGCCATGACCGCAGCGTGGTCCATGACTGCCAGAGCGCCTCGCGCGGAAATGGTGCTGGCAGACGATCAACACGGGCGCCAAGAGCCTCGATCTGTGCAAGCGCCGCCTCGCAGGTGTCCAGAACCCCCGCCTCGTAGGGCAAAGCCCCGCCCCAGTCGCCCAGCCATGCCAGACGTTTGCCCTTGAACGTGGCCCCCGCCAGATCGACCGGTCCCAGATCCAGATTATGCGGCAAACGGGGATCGCGCGCCGCCTGCACCTGTAGCATCAGCACCAGATCGGCGGGGCTGCGCGCCATGGGGCCCAAGGTCGACAACTCGCAAAAATAGCTCTCGCCCGCGCTGTCGCCATGCACCAGATTCACGCTGGGCCTGAAGCCGTAGATATTGTTCCAGCCTGCGGGGTTTCGCAGGCTGCCCATCATGTCGCTGCCATCGGCGATCGCGACCATGCGCGCAGCCAAGGCGACCGCCGCGCCACCGGACGATCCGCCCGCCGTGCGACCGTGATCATAGGGGTTGGCGGTGACGCCATGGACGGGATTGAACGTGTGGCTCCCTAGCCCGAATTCGGGGGTGTTGGTCTTGCCGATCACCAGCGCCCCCGCAGCTTCGAGCCTTGCGACCATGGGGTGCGACTTGGCGGCGGGGGTTTTGCCGTAGACGGGCGAACCCTGCGTGGTGGGTAACCCCTGTGCGTCGATCAGGTCCTTGATCGCGATGGGCAGACCCGCCAGCGGCCCCTGCGGCCCGTCGCGATCCACGGCACGGGCGGCTGCCAGACAGGCATCGGGTTCACGGGGGGAAACAATGGCGTTGAGGGCCGGATTCACAGCCGCAATATGCGACAGCGTTTCCTCCATCAGACGTTCGGCCTTCAGCGCACCGCTGGCAATCAGCCGCGCCTGCTCAACGGCGTCCAAGGATAGAATTTCCGACATAGAATGATCCTCCCGCAGGCCAGATCACCCGCTTGCGCGGGGACTGACAAGGGGATTCGCGGCACCTGCGCTGATCAGTCCTCGGCGTTGGCCTCGGCGCGGGACTTGCCCGAAACCTGCAGCGCCAGCGTTGCGGCCATGAAACCGTCCAGATCGCCGTCCAGCACGCCCTGCGTGTCCGAGGTTTCAAAGCCGGTGCGCAGGTCCTTGACCATCTGATAGGGCTGCAAGACGTAGGACCGGATCTGGTTGCCCCAGCCCGCGTCGCCCTTGCTTTCATGGGCTTCCATGATGGCCGCGTTCCGCTTGTCCAGTTCCATCTGATAGAGCCGCGATTTCAGCGCCTGCATGGCGATATCACGGTTCTGGTGCTGCGATTTCAGCGAGGACGTCACCACAATCCCCGTAGGGAAGTGGGTGATGCGGACGGCCGAGTCGGTCTTGTTGACGTGCTGGCCACCGGCACCCGAGGCGCGCATGGTATCGATGCGGATATCCTTGTCCTGCACGTCGATCTCGATGTTGTCGTCAACGACCGGATAGACCCAGACCGAGCTGAACGAGGTATGACGGCGCGCGGCGCTGTCATAGGGCGAGATACGCACCAGTCGATGCACGCCCGATTCCGATTTCAGCCAGCCATAGGCGTTGTGGCCGATGATCTTGTAGGAAACCGATTTGATCCCCGCCTCTTCGCCCGCGCTTTCGGACTGCATCTCGACCTCGTAGCCATGCGCCTCGGCCCAGCGGACATACATCCGCGCCAGGATCGAGGCCCAGTCGCAGCTTTCCGTGCCGCCCGCGCCCGCGTTGATTTCAAGGAACGTGTCGTTGCCATCGGCCTCGCCGTCCAACAGCGCCTCAAGCTCTTTCTGCGCGGCCTTGTCCTTAAGCCCCCGCAGCGCGGCTTCGGCCTCGGCAACAACGCCTTCGTCGTCTTCCATCTCGCCCAGTTCGATGAGTTCGATGTTGTCCTTGAGGTCCTGACTGATGCCTTCGTAATTGGCGATGGCATCGACCAGAAGCTGCCGCTCGCGCATCAGTTTCTGCGCGGCCACGGGGTCATCCCAAAGCGTCGGGTCCTCGACGCGGGCATTGAACTCTTCCAGACGGTATTTCGCGGTTTCCCAATCCAGACGCTGCGCCAGAAGCTTGAGCGACTTCTCGATGGCTTCGATATTGTTTTCGGTTTCTGCGCGCATGGGCTTTCGGGTCCGTCTGGTCAAAGGGCTCGCGCCCGAGGGATCGGGCGGGTCATAGCCCGCCCGCTGCCCTTGGGCAAGTCAGGCTGTCAGTAGAGGCCGCCCGAGGACAGCGTGCCATAGGTGGCCTTGTCGCCCACGGTTGCCGTGTCGCCGGTCGAGGTGACAATGTTGCGCTGCGCCTCGCGCACCTCTTCGACCAGCGGCAAATCGGCCGAAACCGCGAACCCGCCGTCATACATGATGCCAAACACCGGTTCCTCGCCCGCGCGGAAACATTCAGGCTGCACATTGTCGCCTTCGGCGTCATCGGGCAGACGCGCACCGGTAAAGCGGTCCATTTTCAGGAACATGCAGTTCGAGGGCACATGGAAAGGTCCACCACCGTAGGTCTTGATCGCCTCGGTCATGAATTCCTGAAACACCGGACCGCAAACGCCGCCGCCCGATGCCGCGCGGCCCATGGGCGTGGGCTGGTCGAAACCGATGTAACAGCCCGCAACGATGTTCGAGGTAAAGCCCACGAACCACACATCCTTGGCGTCATTGGTGGTGCCGGTCTTGCCAGCCGTAGGCACGGGCAGGTTGACCGTCCGCGAGGCGGTGCCGCGCGAAACCACACCTTGCAGCATCGAGGTCAACTGATAGGCGGTCACGGGGTCCATGATGCGCGTGCGGTTGGACAGGATCGCGGGCGCCTGCCCTGCGGGCAGCGTTTCCTCGTCGCAGCCAAGGCAGACGCGCTGGTCGTGCTGATAGACGGTATGGCCATAACGGTCCTGCACGCGGTCAACCAGCGTGGGCTCGACCCGCTCGCCACCGTTGGCGAACATCGCATAGGCCGCGACCAGACGGTAAAGCGTCGTTTCATCCGAACCCAGCGCCGCGGCCAGCACCTGATTGAGGTGATCGTAAACGCCAAAGCGCTCGGCGTATTCGGCGATGACATCCATACCCACCTGTTGCGCCAGACGCACGGTCATCAGGTTTCGTGACTGTTCGATGCCGGTGCGCAACGGCGTTGCACCATAATATTCGTTCGAGGCGTTCTGCGGCCGCCAGACGCCCTGCGGGGTGTCGATCTCGATTGGCGCGTCGACGACGATGGTCGCGGGCGAATAGCCGCTGTCCAGCGCCGAGGCATAGACGAAGGGCTTGAAGGCCGAACCGGGCTGACGATAGGCCTGCGTCGCGCGGTTATAGACCGAGGTCTGATAGCTGAAACCACCCTGCATCGCCAGAACGCGGCCCGAGTTGACGTCCATCGCCATGAACGCGCCCTCGACCTCGGGCACCTGGCGCAAAGTCCAGTGGTCAAAACTGCCGTCGTCCTTGGTCAGACGGCTGACCATGACCACATCACCCTTGGCAAAATTGTCGACCAGCGAGCCTTGGAACCAAGCGGTGTCACTGCGCGGCACGACCGAGGGTTCGGCGTCCGATGGCGTTATGCCCTCGATCCCCAGAACAAGCTGCTGGTCTTGCACCTCCAGCACCACCGCCGGCAGCCATTGGCCGCCAAGTTCGATATCGCGCGGCATCTCGGTTTCGCCCAAGGCAACGCGCCAGCTTTGTTCATCAACCAAGGCCTCGGGCGGCAGGACCTTGCCCGTGCCGCGCCATTTGCCCAGATCGCGGTCATAGCCTTCCAGCGCGCGTTGCAGCGCCATGGCCGCGCGGGATTGCAGATGCGGGTCCATGGTGGCGCGCACGGACAAGCCGCCCGAGAAAAACTCTTCCTCGCCAAAGTTCTTGCTGAGCTGACGGCGAATCTCGTCGGTGAAATAGTTGCGCGGCGGCAGCGCGGTGCGGAAGCTTTCGATCTCGCCGCCCTGCACGGTCAGCAGGGGCGCGTCTTTTTCATGGTTATAGGTCGCCTCGTCGATATAGCCGTTCTCGAACATCTCGCGCAGGGTATTGTTGCGCCAGAACACGGCGGCATCATGGTTGCGGACCGGATGGCGGTTCGAGGGCGACTTGGGCAGTGCGGCCAGATAGGCCGCCTCGCCTGCGGTCAGTTCACTCAACGGTTTGTTGAAATAGGTCTGGGCGGCGGCGGTCACACCGAAACTGTTCTGCCCGAGGAAGATCTCGTTGAGATACAGTTCAAGGATATGGTCCTTGTCCATCACCTGCTCGATCTTCACGGCAAGGATGATCTCGCGGATTTTTCGCTCGGCGCTGCGGCTGCCATCTAGCAGAAAGTTCTTCATCACCTGCTGGGTGATGGTCGAGGCGCCCCGCATGCTGTCGCCAGTGGTCAGGGCTTCGTAGAACGCGGCGGCAAGACCACGGGGGTCAAAGCCCATATGGTGGTAGAAATTCTTGTCTTCTGCCGAGATGAACGCCTCTTTCACCAGATCGGGGATTTCCTCGATCGGGGTGAACAGGCGGCGCTCGGTGGCGAATTCGTCGATGATCTGGCCTTCACCCGAATAGATGCGGCTGATCATTTTGGGGGTGTATTGGGCCAGCGTCTCATAGGTCGGCAGATCGCGGCTATACATAAAGATCACGCCACCGCCGACCAACGCGCCCATAAACAGGCCAAGCGTCAGCATCGTGATGATGCCGCCGAATAAATTCGCAATAAACCGGATCACTCGGGGAAAGCCTCTGTCTTGATCTTGGGCGCGCCTGCACGCGCGTGTGCGCGCGTCCCGCTTATAGGCTGACCCCCGCCCGCGGTCAAAAGCACAAAACCGCCAGTTGGCCGGTTTTTGCCAGTTTGACGCGACGATTACTGCCGCAAGAGCGGCGCGCGGGCCGCTTCTTCCGCACGCCAGCCCTGTATTGCGGCGATGATGGCCTCTAACAACGGCGCGCGGCCCTCTGGTGTGGACAGTGTTTCCATGTCGGCCGCGTTCGACATGAACCCTGCCTCGAGCAAGACCGCAGGGTAATCGGCGGGCGTCAGAACCGCCAACAACGCCTCTTTGACAGGATGGTCATTGAGGCTTGCCCCGCTGTTGCCCAGCGACACAATCAGATCCAGCGCGAAACGCTGGCTGGCTGGCAGGGTTTCCGCCCGCGCAAGATCCATCAGCGCCGCGGCCACATGGTCATCTTGCCCCGTCAGATCGACACCGGCCAGAATATCGCCGCGCTCGTGGCGCTCGGCCATACGCGCCGCGGCCTCGTCCTCTTGACCGGCGGCAAGGGTATAGGTCACAGCGCCCGCGGTCACGCTATCGTCCAGCGCATCGGCATGAAGCGACAGAAAGAGCCCCGCCCCCGCCGCCCGTGCGCGCGTGATCCTTTCCTCGAGCGGCACAAAAACATCGCTTTCGCGCGTCAACACCGCCCGCAACCCTTGGGTGCGGTTGATGGCCTCGGCCAACTCACGACCAAAGGCCAACATCAACTGTGCCTCGCTTTGCCCGTCACGCTCGGCACCAGGATCAATGCCGCCGTGACCCGGATCAATGACAATGGTGAGGGTGTCATCTGCGACGGGCTGCGGGGCGGGCAAGGATGGGCCCGCCAGATCATCCCAGACGGGATCAGGCGGCGCGCCTGCCTCGGCCGCGAAACTATCCGCATCAGTCGGCGCCAGTTTGATCCGCAGGCGCGCGGCCCCACCGCCTGCGTCCGTCTGCATGCCGGCCTCGACGATGCGCATCGGTGCGCGCAGATCCACCACCAGACGCGACCAGCCCGGATGGAAGGTGCCAAAATGCAAATCACTTGCGTGGTCCGAATTCAAAAAGGCCGCACGGTCGACACCGCTCCAGTCAACCTCGTGAAAATCGACCACCAGCCGCATCGGATCGCCGAGCGTAAAGCTGCGCCATGGCACCGCTTGGGTCAGACGCATATCCACCCAAAGCTCGTCACCGCTGTCATGAACCTGACTGGGGCCGGTCACGACCCGCGCCAGCGCCGACAAGCCCTGCGCCAAGGCCGGTGCAGCGGCCAGAGCCAGCCAGATGGCCAGCGCCATCATCCCACCTGCCCTTGTCGCCAGCCGCACCATCGCCTCTCCCTTTGTGCCCACATGCCCCCCTGCAATGGCCCGCGTCAATCGCCCAACAGCCGCAGCCTGACATAGAATTGATGGGCCTAACCCCTTGGCAGCGCGCGTATGATGTGCTTCCTGCTGGGCAATGGCATTAAGGAGCCTCTTATGATCCGTCGTCTTCTCCTTGTTCTCGGCCTGACCTTTGCGGCGCTGCCCGCAGCGGCGGTAGACCTGTCGAGCATGACCGACGCAGAGCGCGATGCCTTTCGGGCCGAAATCCGCGCCTATCTGCTCGAGAATCCCGAAGTGCTGATGGAGGCGATCGCGGTCCTTGACCAGCGCAAGGCCGCCGAAGCGGCGCAGGCAGACATCAGCCTTGTCGCGGCGAACGAAAGCTATCTGTTCGACGACGGGTATTCCTACGTCGGTGGCAATCCCGACGGCGATATCACCGTGGTCGAATTCCTTGACTATCGATGCACCTATTGTCGCCGCGCCCATGACGAGGTTGCCTCGCTCATCCAGACCGACGGCAATATTCGCTTTGTGATCAAAGAGTTCCCCATCCTTGGCGAGCAGTCCTTACTCTCGGCGCAATTCGCGGTCGCCGTGCAGCGACTTTACGATCCGCAGACCTATTTCGACGTGCATGAAGCCTTGATGACGCTCAAGACCGATGCCACTTCGGACACGCTGAGCGAGCTTGCCACCACCTTCGGGCTGGACGCGGGTGCCATCGCTACGGAAATGCAGTCAGCGGATGTGGCGCGGATCATCGCCCAGAACCACGCGCTGGCCCAGCAGATGCGGATCACCGGAACACCGACCTTCGTGATCGGCGACCGGATGCTGCGCGGCTATGCGCCCTTGGCGAATATGCAGGCCATGGTCGCGGATTATCGCACCAGATAACGACCCTGCACGCCAAGTCAGGCGCGGTGTCAGCTTTCTTCAGCGGCGCGCGCAGCCTCTAGAAGCGCCGCTTTTTGTTCCACCTCGGCTACGATGGCATCGACCATCTTTTCGTTGGCGAGCTTGTGGCTCTGCCGTCCGTCCAGATAGATCATCCCCGATCCGGCACCGCCGCCGGTAAAGCCCACATCGGTCATCAGCGCCTCGCCTGGCCCGTTTACGACGCAGCCGATCACCGACAGGCTCATCGGCGTCTTGATATGGGCCAGCCGCTTTTCAAGGATCTCGACGGTCTTGATGACGTCGAACCCCTGCCGCGCGCAGGAGGGGCAAGAAATGATGTTCACGCCGCGATGGCGCAGCCCCAGCGATTTGAGGATTTCATAGCCGACCTTGACCTCTTCGACCGGATCGGCCGACAGGCTGACGCGGATGGTGTCACCGATGCCGGCCCACAGCAGATTGCCCAGACCCACCGCCGACTTGACCGTGCCGGTCATCAACCCGCCCGCTTCGGTAATGCCCAGATGGATCGGCGCATCCGTGGCCTCTGCCAAGGCCTGATAGGCCGCCGCCGCCAGAAACACATCCGAGGCTTTGACGCTGATCTTGAATTCGTGAAAATCGTTGTCTTGCAACAGCTTGATATGGTCGAGCCCGCTTTCGACCATGGCATCGGGACAGGGCTCGCCGTATTTCTCCAAAAGATGCTTTTCAAGGCTGCCCGCGTTCACGCCGATGCGGATCGAACAGCCGTGGTCCTTGGCGGCCTGCACCACATCGCGCACGCGCCGCGCATCGCCAATATTGCCGGGGTTGATCCGCAGACATGCGGCACCCGCCTCGGCGGCTTCGATCGCACGTTTATAGTGGAAATGGATATCCGCCACGATGGGCACGGGGCTTTGGCGCACGATGTCGCGCAAGGCCTTGGTCGAGGCCTCGTCGGGCGTCGAGACACGGACGATATCGGCCCCCGCCTCTGCCGCGGCCTGCACCTGCGCCACGGTCGCTGCTACATCGGACGTGATCGTGTTGGTCATGGTCTGGACCGAGATCGGCGCGTCGCCGCCAACGGGCACGCGGCCCACCATGATCTGACGCGACTTGCGCCGCGCGATGTCACGCCAAGGCCGAACAGGATTATGGGACATAGGACTGATCTCTCGCCGCTTTCGCGGTCTAGTTAGGCCAAGTCAGCCGGTCGGGCAATGCCGCCGCGTAGCTTATTCGGCGCTGCTCGCGTCCGCGAGGGCCACATAGGACGCCAGATCACCATCGCGTGACAGATCGGCTTGCGCATAGGCGGCAGTCACCGCCTCGGGCGTCAGCACGACATTCGAGGTTACAACGCCACGATCGCCGACGGGGCCGTATTGCAGGCCGGCAACGGTGAAATAGACCGACCCGCTTTCGCCAACGCGCATGGTCGCGGCCTCGGCACCCTGCGGCACGTCGACGGTCTTGCCGGCATCGAGAATGCCTTGGAAAATCACCGTGCCATCGGCGGCGGCAATCTTGATCCAAGCAGGCCTGACGGCGACGACGGTCACACCCGAAGCCTCGGGCGCGGTGACCTGAATGGCGCTTGCCACGGCGTCGGCCACGGCGCGGTCCAGCGTATCATTGGCCGCCGTCACCAGCACGCCGCTTTGGTCGGGGCTGAGATCGGCAATCGGGCCATCACGCGGCACCATGACCGGAACGGCCAGCGCCTGCGGACGATAGAGCCGGCCCAGCGCCTCGGCGCTTGGACCTTGGGTGTCGGCAATGGCAACGCCGACCGAAGGCGCCAGAGCCGTGCCGCCCGCCAGAGGATCAACCTCGGTCAGGGCGGTCGGTGACTGTTCGACCGGCGCAAAGCTGACGCGCTGCACCTCTTGCACCACATGCCAGCCGCCGTAGCCCAGCGCGAGGATCAAGGCGCCCAGAACGGCGATCGACCCCAAGGCACCAGGTTCGATCCGCGACAAGATCGCCTCGCCCGCGGGAGCAAAGGGGGTGGTGGGGCTCGAAAAAATATCTTTGCTGCCGTCGCGGTTCAGACGCTCTTCACGTGTGGCGCGGCCACCAGAGGCGGCGGGCGACATGCCATGCGCCGTGCGGAACCCGCTTTCACGGCAAAAGGTCGCAAAGGCCCAATCGGGGTCCATGCCCAGATAGCGCGAATAGGAACGGACATAGCCCGCAATAAAACCGGGCGTGTCAAAGGCAGTGGGATCGCAGTTTTCGATAGCGGCGATATAGGCGGCCTTGATCTTGAGCTCGCGCTGCACGTCCAGCAGGCTTTTGCCCTGCGTCGCGCGCTCGCCCCGCATCAGATCGCCAAGACGCAGGTCATAGGCGTCAAAGCCTGTGGCTTCGACCTGCTGCTCGTCGGCTTTCTTCCTGAAGCCCAGCACGATTGCCCTCTGTAATTCTGCCCAAGGCCTTAATGAAGCGCGACTCGCCGCGCCTGTCCCGACCTGCGGGTAGCATACACGAATTGGTGATGCACCCGTGGTTTTCTATCAGCCCGCCATTTCGGCGCGATTCAGCGCACAATGGGCCCAGAGCTGGTCCATGGCGCGCACCAGCGCCTCGATCTCGGCGGGCCCGTGCAACGGCGAAGGCGTGAACCGCAGCCGTTCGGTGCCACGCGGAACCGTCGGGAAATTGATCGGCTGGACGTAGATCCCATGCTGTTCAAGCAGCATGTCCGACAACAGCTTGGTGTGCTTGGGGTCCCCCACGATCACCGGCACGATATGGCTGCCATGATCGATCACCGGCAAACCCAGCGCCTTGAACCGCGTCTTGAGGATCGCGGCTTGGGTCTGATGGGCCTTGCGGATTGCGCTGTCGGTTTTCAGATGCGCGACCGAGGCCGCAGCCCCTGCGGCCACCACGGGCGGCAGCGACGTGGTAAAGATAAAGCCCGGCGCATAGGACCGGATCGCATCGGCCATGCGCGTGTCGGTGGCGATATACCCGCCATGCACGCCATAGGCCTTGCCCAAGGTTCCGTTAACGATGGTGATGCGATGCAATAGCCCGTCACGTTCGGCCACGCCGCCACCACGCGGGCCATACATGCCAACCGCATGGACCTCGTCCAGATAGGTCAAAGCCCCAAATTCTTCGGCGGCGTCGCAAAGCTCGGCGATCGGACCGAAGTCGCCATCCATGGAATAGACAGATTCAAAGGCCACAAGCTTGGGCGCGGCAGGATCATCTGCGGCCATCAACGCACGCAGATGCGCGACATCATTGTGCCGGAACACGCGCTTGGCGCCACCATTGCGGCGAATGCCCTCGATCATCGAGGCGTGGTTCAACGCGTCCGAATAGATGATCAGACCGGGGAAAAGCTTGGGCAGCGTCGAAAGCGTCGCATCATTGGCGACATAGGCCGAGGTAAAGACCAGAGCGGCTTCTTTCTGATGCAGGTCGGCTAGTTCGGCCTCGAGCCTGCGGTGATAGACTGTCGTGCCCGAGATATTGCGCGTCCCGCCGGAACCCGCACCCGCGGCATCAAGCGCCTCGTGCATGGCGGCCAGAACCACGGGATGCTGGCCCATGCCCAGATAATCGTTGCCGCACCAGACGGTGATCGGCTTGTCACTGCCATCGGGTTTGCGCCAGATCGCATGCGGAAAATTGCCGCGCTTACGCTCGATATCGATAAAGGTGCGATAGCGGCCTTCGTCATGCAGGCGCATCAGGGCATTATCGATCTCTTTGGCGTAGTTAAAAGTCATCGCGATCTTCCGGTATTCTGGGCGCAGGGGCTTTCGCCCCGTCAACCTGCCTCATATAGCCCGATGGCAATCGGGGCAACACGCTACGGTTTGACGCAGGAGCTTTGGCATTCCGTCGCTCTTGGACAAGTCGCATCCCCCCGTTACTGTCGCCTTGACCTGGATCAAGGCCAGCGATGAATGAAAAGGAAGACCTGATGGCCCAAGACGTACTTGCCAAGATCGATGCCGAACTGCCCGCCGCGCTGGAGCGCCTGATGGAGCTGTTGCGCATCCCCTCGATCTCGACCGATCCGGCCTTCAAGGCCGATTGTGACAGGGCCGCCGATTGGCTGGTCAATGACCTGAACACGATCGGCTTTGACGCGTCGAAGCGCCCGACCCCCGGCCACCCGATGGTGGTGGCCCATTATCGCGGCGAGGGCCCGCATTACCTGTTTTACGGCCATTACGATGTGCAGCCCGTGGACCCGCTGTCGCTGTGGAACACACCCCCTTTCGAGCCCAAGATCGAGGATACGCCCAACGGCAAGGTGATCCGCGGGCGCGGCGCCTCGGACGACAAGGGCCAGTTGATGACCTTTATCGAAACCTGCCGCGCCTGGATGGCGGTGCATGGCAAACTGCCCTGCTCGCTGACCATTTTCCTCGAAGGCGAAGAGGAATCGGGTTCGCCCTCGCTCATTCCCTTCATGCAAGACAACGCGGCCGAACTGAAATCGGACATCGCCTTGATCTGTGACACCAGCATGGTCTCGCCGGGCGTGCCCTCGATCGCGAGCCAGCTGCGGGGCATGTTGAAGGACGAATTCACCCTGACCGGACCCAAGGTCGACCTGCATTCGGGCCATTACGGTGGCCCTGCACTGAACCCGCTGCATGAACTGGCGCGCATCGTCGCGGCTTTGCACGACGATCAGGGCCGCGTCACAGTTCCGGGCTTTTACGAGGGCGTCTACGAGATCAGCGACAACCTGCGTGCCCAGTGGGAAGCCTGCGGCTTTGACGAGGCCACCTACCTCAGTTCCGTGGGCTATAGCCAATCGCATGGCGAGGCCGGCTATTCGACGCTTGAACTGCAATGGGCGCGGCCCACGCTGGAAATCAACGGGCTCTGGGGCGGCTATAACGGGGCCGGATCGAAGACCGTGATTCCGTCAAAGGCGCATTGCAAGCTGACCTGCCGTCTGGTGGGCGATCAAGATCCCGACGTGCTGCGCGATCGTGTGCGGGCGCATGTCAACGCGCTGCTGCGGCCCGATTGCAAGATCACATGGGACACCGACCTCGAAGGCTCGCCCGCCCCGGTGATGAATACCGAAAGGCCCGAATTCGACCGCGCCCGCAAGGGGCTGTCGGCGGAATGGAACCGCGATGCGGTGCTTGTCGGCATGGGCGGCTCGATCCCGATCGCCGGTTTTTTCAAATCGGTGCTGGGGATGGACGCCATGTTGATCGGCTTTGCCAATGATGACGACGCGATCCATAGCCCTAACGAGAAATACGACGTCGAGAGCTTTCACAAAGGCATGCGTAGCTGGGCACGCATCTTGCAAGAACTGGTGGCCTGAGAAAAAGGCAGGGGGGCGCTGCCCCCCTCTGGCCTTAGGGCCATTCACCCCCCGGGATATTTAGGGGCCTCCGAGAAGATAAGGGCGGGTGACAAGGTCGCCCGCCCTTTGACTTGAGGATCTGCCCTCTCGTCGGCCACGGCCATCGGCGTCCCCGCCTGTGCCGCCAACAGAATTCAGCAGAGATTGCTTAAGAAACTCCCAACGCTGCCATCTCGGAGGCCCCGAAATATCCTCGGGGGGAGCCGCCCATTTGGGCGGCGGGGGGCTGAAAGCCCCCCCTAGCGCAGGACGAAGGTGCGCAACAGTTTCAGGATCAGCAGAACCCAAGGCGTGCCGTGTAGCACCATGTCGAAAATGTCGATCGGCTTGACCAGCTGGCCCGCGAAAAGCATGCGGATCTTTTCGACGATATGCGGCTCGGGCACGAAGGGCGCGAGGCCAAGGGTCAGCGATGCCAGGACAAGAAGATTGAGCGGAATTTGATCGAGAAAAGTCATGTGTCGGTTCCAGTATCCGGTTGCGCGCGGACCCTACAACGGCGCTACGGGACAATCCATCACATTTTTGAAATGTTTTTTGGTAGATCAAATCAACCCAAGTCAAAGCCTGCCGAGACATCTCTTGGCTCGGTCTAATTCACTGACATCGAGGGGAAAGTGGCGCGGTTGACGGGGCTCGAACCCGCGACCCCCGGCGTGACAGGCCGGTACTCTAACCAACTGAGCTACAACCGCGCTGGGTCCGTGATCGTTGTGGGTGGCAGTGGCGCGGTTGACGGGGCTCGAACCCGCGACCCCCGGCGTGACAGGCCGGTACTCTAACCAACTGAGCTACAACCGCGCATCTGCCGCCCGGTGCGACCACCGAACGTGGGGGCCTTCTATGGGGCTTCCCTGCCCCCGTCAAGCGGTTGAAGACTAAAATCGCAGCAAAGATTTCGGGGGGGATCTGGTGGGTGGTGAGGGACTCGAACCCCCGACATCTTCGGTGTAAACGAAGCGCTCTACCAACTGAGCTAACCACCCGTCAGGATTGCGGGTTTAGCCGTATCTGTGGTCTTGGGCAAGCAGGTTCAGCCAAGTGTTTCGTGGCGACCTTGGTGGATATGGAACACGACACCCTGCCCGCCTGGCAACACGTCCAGATCGGCCAGCGACATGCCCAAAGCGCGGGTGCGTAGAAACCGTGAGGTAAAGCCATGGGTGACGATCACCGTCGGGCGCGCGAGCGCGGCCAGCACGGCGCCGCATCGGTCCCAGAGGCTTTCAAAGCTCTCGCCGCCGGGAGCGCGGGCGTAAAATTCGATGAAGGATTCATCTGCGGGGCCGGGCCATCGCGCGTCTATCTGGTCGCGGGTCAGGCCGCTCCATGCGCCCATCGTTATTTCTGACAGGCGGGCGTCAGGCGTGATGTCAGCGCCCAGATGGCGGTTGGCGATCTGGGCGGTGTGCAGGGCGCGCCCCTGCGGGCTGGATAACAAGCCATGGCTTTGGCCCCTTACACCTGCGGCAGCCAAGGCCGCGCCCATAGCGTCAGCCTGCGCGCGGCCCTTGGCGGTCAGCGCCGAATCCAGCCCGCCCTGCATGCGGTGGGCATGGTTCCATTCGGTCTCGCCGTGACGCAGGACAAAGATCTCGGGCAGGTCCATCGGGCGGGGCATCAGCGGTCTCCGCCAAAGCAAAAGGCGCACCCGTCAGGATGCGCCCCGCGAAGAATGGTGGGTGATAAGAGATTTGAACTCCTGACATCTTCGATGTGAACGAAGCGCTCTACCACTGAGCTAATCACCCGTTGCGCGGTCGTTTAGACTCAGTCTTCGTCATTCGCAAGGGGGGTTTTGGCCTTTGGGTTCCCCGCTGCGGCCAGTCGGACCTTGACTGTCAGCACCTTGCCATTGGGGGTGGCCTTTTCCTTGACGACCTTCATGCGACCCATGGGCGGCAGGTTCATTTCGGCCCCGGCAGCCAGAGCCTCGAACATCGCCTCGACGGCGGCTTCGACGGCGGCGCGGGTGTCTTTCTTGTTCACGCCCGACTTGACGCTGGCCTTGTCGACGATGTCCTTCATCTTGAACATCGGTCCGGCGACAACCGCAGACGCCGGTTGCACCACGGTCAACTGCGGCGCGGACGCGGCGCCAGCGGCGACACGCGCGGCGCGGGCCTGCACAAGCGAGGCGTCGGGTTTGTTGCCCTGTTTCTTCGGATTGGGAGTTTTTGCTGCCATGGTCTGCCCTCTGGTTTTCGGCAGACTAACCGGATTTGGCGCAATTTCGAGGGGGAATTTGTCGATCAACCACTAATTATGGTGCAATTGAAACCGTTGACGCCATTTCCAATGCGGGCGTAGGCTGAATGTGACGACCCACTGCCACAGCAAAGGAGTAGTCCCATGTCCCGTAAAATGACCACTTTGGCCCTGAGCCTTTCGGCGATGGCCACCACTGCCTTCGCGGGCGGCCTTACCGCGCCCGCGCCGGAACCCGCCATCATCGAAGTCATGCCGACCGAGCCCTCGTCCATGTCGGCTTGGCTGGTGCCGCTGATCATCGTGATCTTGATCGCGCTGGCCATGCAGCCCCCACCCGCCCCCAGTGACCGTCGGATCAAGCGCGACATCCGCGCTGTCGGCCCTGGCCCGCGCGGTCTGACCATCTATCGCTATCGCTATGTCGGCCTGCCCATGACCTTTGAGGGCGTCATGGCCCAAGAGGTCGCGGAAAAGGCACCCGAGGCGCTGGCCCGCCTGCCCTTCGGCCTTTTGGCCGTGCGGTATGAAAAGCTTGGCATCGAGTTGCGTCGCGTCGCCTGATCGCCCGAGCAGAATGACAAAGGGGCGGCCATTGGCCGCCCCTTTTCATTCATCCGCTTTGGGCTAATGGGCGGTCGCGCCCGATGCGCCCTCGGCTGCTGCCTTGGCGGCCTGCGCCGCTGCCTCTTCCGCGGCCTCGTCCCATTCGATGGGTTCGGGCATGCGCACCAGCGCCAGTTTCAGCACTTGGGAAACGTGGCTGACCGGAATGATCTCGAGCCCCTTCTTCACGTTGTCGGGAATCTCGGGCAGGTCCTTTTCATTCTCTGCAGGGATCAGCACGGTCTTGATGCCGCCGCGCAGCGCCGCCAAGAGCTTTTCCTTCAAGCCCCCGATGGCCAGCGCATTGCCGCGCAACGTCACCTCGCCGGTCATGGCGATATCCTTGCGCACAGGGATCTGCGTCAGCACTGACACGATCGACGTCACCATGGCCAGACCGGCCGAGGGCCCGTCCTTGGGGGTGGCACCTTCCGGCACGTGGACATGGATATCCCAATGGTCGAACTTGGGCGGCTTGATCCCCATCTGCGGGGCGACCGAGCGGACATAAGAGGCCGCCGCGTCGATGGATTCCTTCATCACATCGCCAAGCTTGCCCGTGGTCTTCATCCGGCCCTTGCCGGGCAGGCGCAGCGCCTCGATCGACAAGAGATCGCCGCCGACACTGGTCCACGCCAGACCCGTGACCACGCCGATCTGGTCTTCCTTCTCGGCCAGACCATAGCGATAGCGCTCGACCCCGAGGAATTCTTCAAGGTTCTCGGGGGTGATGGTGACCTTGGTCTGGGTTTTCTTGACCAAGCGCGTCACCGCTTTGCGCGCCAGCTTGGCCAGTTCGCGCTCAAGGTTACGCACGCCCGCCTCGCGGGTATAGACGCGGATCATTTCGGTCAGCGCCTCGTTGGTCAGCTCGAACTCTTTGGCTTTGAGGCCGTGGTTCTTCAGCACCTTGGGCATGAGGTGTTGGCGCGCGATCTCGCGCTTTTCATCCTCGGTGTAGCCCGCAAGACCAATGATCTCCATGCGGTCCAAAAGCGGACCGGGCATGTTGTAAGAGTTGGCGGTGGTCAGGAACATCACGTTCGAGAGGTCGTATTCCACCTCGAGGTAGTGATCCATGAACGTGTTGTTCTGTTCGGGGTCCAGAACCTCGAGCATCGCCGCCGCCGGATCGCCACGGAAATCCTGCCCCATCTTGTCGATCTCATCGAGCAAGATCAGCGGGTTGGTGGTCTTGGCCTTTTTCAGTGCCTGAACGATCTTGCCCGGCATCGAGCCGATATAGGTGCGGCGGTGGCCACGGATCTCGGACTCGTCGCGCACACCGCCCAGCGAAATGCGGATGAACTCGCGCCCCGTCGCCTTGGCGACCGATTTGCCAAGCGAGGTCTTGCCCACGCCGGGCGGGCCGACGAGGCAGAGGATCGGACCTTTGAGCTTGGCCGAGCGCGACTGCACCGCCAGATACTCGACGATGCGTTCCTTGACCTTTTCCAGACCGTAGTGATCGTCATCGAGCACTTTTTCGGCGGCGATCAGGTCTTTCTTGACGCGGCTTTTCACGCCCCACGGGATCGACAGAAGCCAGTCCAGATAGTTGCGCACCACCGTGGCCTCGGCCGACATGGGCGACATGGTTTTCAGCTTTTTCAGTTCGGCATCGGCCTTGGCCTTGGCCTCTTTCGAGAACTTGGTCTCGCTGATGCGCTTTTCCAGCTCGGCCAGTTCGGACTGGCCCTCTTCGCCTTCGCCCAACTCGCGCTGGATCGCCTTCATCTGTTCGTTCAGATAATATTCGCGCTGGGTCCGCTCCATCTGGCTCTTGACCCGCGTCTTGATCTTTTTCTCGACCTGCAGCACCGACATTTCGCCCTGCATCTGGCCGTAGACCTTTTCCAGACGCTCGGCGATCACCAGCGTTTCCAGCAGGTCCTGCTTTTGCTTGACGTCGATACCCAGATGACCGGCGACAAGGTCGGCCAGCCGCGCGGGCTCGGTCGCCTCGCTGACAGCGGCCAGCGCCTCTTCGGGGATGTTCTTCTTGATCTTGGCGTAGCGGTCGAATTCTTCGCCCACGGCATGGACCAGCGCCGAGATCACCTCGGGGTCGCCTTCGCTTTCTTCCAAGGCGTCGCAGCGCGCCTCAAAGTAATTCGCATTCTCGACGAATTCGGTGATCTTGACCCGCGTGCGACCCTCGACCAGCACCTTGACCGTGCCATCGGGCAGCTTGAGTAGCTGCAACACATTGGTCAGAACGCCCGTGCGATAGAGCGCGTCCTGCGAAGGGTCATCCTGACCCGCGTCGACCTGACTGGTCAGCAAAATCTGCTTGTCTTCACGCATCACTTCTTCAAGCGCGCGCACCGACTTTTCACGGCCGACAAAGAGCGGGACGATCATATGCGGAAAAACCACGATGTCGCGCAGCGGCAGGACCGGATAGCTGGGGTTATCGACTTGGTTCATGCTCGGTTCCTTGTTCTTGGCAGGGCGGTCGCGACCCCGCTATGCGGCAGCCTTGGGACCTCCCCCGTCTGATCCTCGTGAAATGGGGCCATGTGGGCGGGGATTCAAGCGCCATTTCCAGATTGCGCCCGACAAGCACGGCGAGCAAGGCCAATCCGTCCGCAGAACCTGTCACAATTTGGTCCGGTCCGAGATCGGTTTCACCAAATCCTCTCGGCATTTTGACCACCAATTCGGCCACGCATGGGGCGGCATCGTCGCTGGACATGCGCGGTGGCCAGGTCGGACCCGACGCGCTGATGATGGGCTGTTTTGGACAGGCGTTCGACGGCGTCGCTGCGACCGACACATCGTGGCAGATCAAGTCCATGCTGAATGCCGCCAACAATAAAACGCAAACCCGCGCGCCGCCTGCCCGTTGCTAACCCGCAAGCCTATGCCTAGCCTGCGCTTAACGCAGGAGGCACATCATGGCGACACTGGGCATTGGCGGTTTCTTTTTTCGCGCAAAGGACCCCGAGGCGCTTTTTGCATGGTATCGCACCTACCTAGGGATCGCGCCCGACAACCCCTATGACTGGCAACAGGCGGCTGGACCGACCGTGTTCATGCCGTTTCGTGTCGATACCGACTATTTCCCCGCAGACCGGCAATGGATGATCAACCTGCGGGTCAGTGACCTTGACGGGTTGTTGGCGCGGCTGCGCGCAGCGGGGATCGAGGTGATCACCAAACCTGACTGGGATAGCCCCGAAACCGGGCGCTTCGCGCGCGTCCACGACCCCGAAGGCAACCCGGTCGAGCTTTGGCAGCCGCCCGAGGGCTAAAGCTGTTCGATGTCGCCCTCTGCCCGCAGGGCATGGAACGACGCCTCGAATCCGGCAAAGTCGCCCGCCGCGATCGCGTCGCGCATGCCCTGCATAAGCTCTTGGTAATAATGCAGGTTGTGCCAAGTCAGCAGCATGCCCGCGATCATCTCGCCCGCACGAACGACGTGATGCAGATAGGCGCGGCTGTAGTTCTGGCAGGCGGGGCACGTGCAGGCCTCGTCCAAGGGGCGCGGGTCGTCGGCATGGCGGGCGTTGCGCAGATTCACCTGACCGCGACGGGTCCAAGCCTGACCGGTGCGGCCAGAGCGTGAGGGCAGCACGCAGTCCATCATATCGACGCCGCGTTTGACCGCGCCCACGATGTCATCGGGCTTGCCCACGCCCATCAGATAGCGCGGCTTGTCGTCGGGCAGCATCCCCGGCGCATAGTCCAGCACACCGAACATCGCCTCTTGGCCTTCGCCCACGGCCAATCCGCCGATCGCATAGCCCTCGAACCCGATCTCGCGCAGCTTTTCGGCGCTTTCTGCGCGCAGTTCCTGCGTGACGCCACCTTGTTGGATGCCGAACAGCGCATGGCCCGGACGATCACCAAAAGCCGCGCGTGAACGTTTCGCCCAGCGCATCGACAGGCGCATCGATTCCGCTACGACCTTTTCCTCGGCGGGCAGCGCGGGGCATTCGTCGAAACACATCACGATGTCGGAACCCAAGAGCCGCTGGATTTCCATAGACCGTTCGGGCGTCAACTGGTGCTTGGACCCGTCGATATGGGATTTGAACGTGACGCCTTCCTCGGTGAGCTTGCGCAGCGCCGAAAGGCTCATCACCTGAAAACCGCCGCTATCCGTCAGGATCGGGCGGTCCCAATTCATGAACTTGTGCAACCCGCCCAGACGGGCCACCCGCTCGGCCGTGGGGCGCAGCATCAGGTGATAGGTGTTGCCCAGCAAGATATCAGCCCCCGTGGCGCGCACCGATTCCGGCATCATCGCCTTGACGGTGGCAGCCGTGCCCACGGGCATGAAGGCAGGCGTGCGGATCTCGCCGCGCGGGGTTTCGATCACGCCCGTGCGGGCGCGGCCATCGGTGGCCTTGAGGTGGAACTGGAACTTCGCGGTCATGGGCCGCCCCTATCTGTTTGCGGGGCAGCCTATAGGCCCAATGCGGCCGCGCGCCAAGGGGCAGGCGCGTCTCAGGCCGCTGCCGCGTCGAACTTGGCCGCGCAGATGAAATCGTTCTCGCTCAACCCGCCGATGGCATGCGTGGTAAAGGTAATGGTGCAATAGCCCCAGCCAAAGGCGATGTCGGGGTGATGGCCTTCGCGGTCCCCGATAAAGGCCGCGAGGTTGGCGTGCATCAGGGGCTTGGCAAAACCCTTGAACGACAACCGCCGGATCAGCGCGCCGCCTTCCAGCCGCCAGCCTTTGTCGAGGTTTTCCATCAGGGCCTGTGCTTCGGGTTCGGTCATCGCGGGCATGCCCCCCTCGCAAGGCACGCAGTTCTTGTTGGTCAGGTCGCAAACAGTCATTGGGGCCTCCTCAGGACGCGGCTTGGATCGGGGGATATTTAGGGGCGAAAAGCCCCATTTCGCGGGCCCGCGCAACATCCGCCAGAAGATCACGTTCGGCGGCGGCAAACAGATCGTCAACATTTTCCAGCACGAAATAGAGCGGCTGGTGGATGTCGATCCGATAGGGCGTGCGCAGGATGTTCATCACGTCAAAGGGCTGACGCTCTGGCACGGGCGAGCCGACCGACCACTGCAACTCGGTCGGTGACGAGGCAAGACCAGAGCCAAGGGCCTTGATCTGGCCATCGACGCGGGTCAGGCCAAACTCGACGGTGAACCAGTAAAGACGGATCAGCCACGCATAATCTTCGGGCCTTGCGCGCAGCCCCGCCTGACCGATCGCATGGGTAAAGCCCGCGAAACGCGGGTCGGTCAACAAGGGCGTGTGGCCAAAGATTTCGTGAAAGATGTCGGGTTCCTTGATGTAATTGAAATCCTTGCGCGAGCGGATGAAGGACGCAGCCGGAAAGGTCTTGTCCGCCAACATGCCAAAGAACCGCCCAAAGCCTATCAGGGCGGGCACAGGCGCGACCTGCCAGCCCGTGCTGGCCCGCAGCACCGCGGAAATTTCTACGGCTTGCGGCACGCGGTCCTTGGGCATGTCCAACTTGGCCAGACCCGCCAGATAGTCCGGCGCCATGTGCTTGGCGACCTCTGGCAATTGCTGGGCCATCAGATCACGCCAAACGGCATCTTCCTCGCTGTCGTAAAAGATGTGGCCCGTGGCATCGGGAATCTTGGCGGCATAGGCGCTGATCTTGGGCATGGGCTTCCTCCATAGCTGCAGGTATTTTGCGCCCATTCCCGCGACAAAACTTGCCGAAGTTGCTCTGTTGCGGATAAATTGGGGTAGATTTTACCCCAATTTGCCACTTGTGAGGCAAGCATGACCCAACTTGATGACACCGACCGCAAACTGCTGCGACTGTTGCAGGCGGATGGAAAAATGTCGGTTCAGGAACTGGCCGAACGCGCGGGCCTATCCGCGTCGCCCTGCTGGCGGCG
>JAHEBS010000158.1 GCA_024642145.1 Marivivens sp. | reverse complement strand
GGTCGAAGCCACCACCGCCGACACCGAGGCCGCTGCTGAACCTGCGCCCGCCACCGCAGAGGCCGCCACCGCCGAGGCTGCGCCAGCCGAGGAACAGCCCGCCGTAGAGGCAACGGCCCCCGAGGCCGCCGCCGCGACGACAGAAGACACCGCCACGACCGAAGCCACCGCAACCGCGGCTGAACCGGCCACCACCGAAGCCGCAGCCGAAGCCGCGCCTGCCGACGCCGCAGCCGCCGTGACGCCGCAAATCGTGGAAATGGTCGAAGGCAGCGCCGATGCGACCGTCGAGGTCATCGAATACGCGTCTTTCACCTGCCCCCATTGCGCGCATTTCATGCAAGAGCAGTATGTGGACATCAAAGCCAACTACATCGACACCGGCAAAGTGCGCTGGGTCTATCGGGATGTCTATTTCGACCGCTTTGGTCTCTGGGCTTCGATGATCGCCCGCTGCGGCGGCCCGCTGCGGTTCTTCGGCATCGCCGACATCATCTACAAGACCCAAGGTGAATGGACCGCCGGCGGTGATCCGACGCTGATCGCGCAGAACCTGCGCAATATCGGCAAGGTTGCGGGTCTCGATGACGCCGCGCTGGACCAGTGCATGAACGACGCCGACATGGCGCAGGCCCTTGTCGATTGGTACACCGCCAACGCCGAGCGCGATAACATCCACGCCACCCCGTCGTTCCTCATCAATGGCGAACCCTATTCGAACATGTCCTACGAGGACTTCGCCAAGGTTCTGGACGAGAAACTCGCAGAATGACAAACGCGCCTCTTGCCGGCCTCAAGGTCGTCGAGCTCGCACGGATTTTGGCCGGCCCTTGGGCCGGTCAGATCCTTGCCGACCTTGGCGCTGATGTAATCAAGGTCGAAAGCCCCGAGGGCGACGATACCCGCAAATGGGGCCCGCCGTTCATCGAACATGGCGGCGAAAAGACCGCCGCCTATTTCCACGGCTGTAATCGCGGCAAGAAATCGGTCGTCGTCGATTTCAAGGACCCTGCGGGGCTTGAGGCCGTGCATCGGCTGCTGGCCGACGCCGATATCGTCATCGAAAACTTCAAGGTCGGCGGTCTGGCGCGGTTCGGGCTCGACTTCGACAGCTTGCACGCGCGTTATCCACGCCTGATCTATTGTTCGATCACGGGCTTTGGGCAGACCGGCCCCTATGCCGCGCGCGCGGGCTATGACTACATCGTGCAGGGCATGTCGGGCCTGATGTCGGTGACGGGCGAGCCCTCGACCCAGCCGCAAAAGGTGGGCGTTGCGGTGACCGATATCTACACCGGCATCTACGCCACGACGGGCATCCTTGCCGCGCTGCACCAGCGCAACGCCACGGGCCGTGGCCAACATGTCGATATGGCGTTGTTTGACGTGGCGCTGGCCACCATGGCCAATCAGGGCATGAACTATCTGGCCTCGGGCAAGGCGCCGACCCGTATGGGCAACGCCCATCCCAATATCGTGCCCTATCAGGTCTTTGACTGCGCCGACGGTTTCATCATCATCGCCTCGGGCAATGACAGCCAATACCGCAAGCTTTGCGGGGTTCTTGGCCAACCCGCGCTGGGCACCGACCCGCGCTATCTGACCAACGCCGATCGTCTGGCCAACCGCGACGACATCGTGGGCCAGTTGATGGCGCTGACGAAGGGTTGGACCAAGGCGGATCTGCTGGCCGCGTGCGAACGTGAGGGCATCCCCGCCGGACCGATCAACGATGTGGGCGAGGCCTTTGCCGACCCGCAGATCATCGCGCGCGGGCTAAAGGTGGATCTGGACGGCGTTCCCTCGGTGCGCACGCCCATCACCTTTTCCGAAGGCCAACTGGCGCTGGACCGTCCTTCGCCCCGTTTGGGGCAGGATCAGGATCTTATTGGCGGGGTGTGATCCCCGCCTTTTCCATAGCCGCATCCAGCGGGCCCCAGTCTTCGGGCTCTAGCCGCACGGGCATGGTCAGGACCAGCGGACGGAACTTGTCCGGTAGGCGCACCGCGTCCTTTTCGGTGGTGACCAACTGCGCCTGACGCAGATTGGCCTCGGTCTGCAGTCGGGTCATCAGGGCCTCGGTCAAAGGCTGGTGGTCACCCAGCGCCTCGCCGCGGATCACGTCCGCACCCTCGGCGCGCAGCGTGGCAAAGAACTTTTCCGGATGCCCGATCCCCGCAAAGGCCAGCACGCGCAGGCCTTTCCATGGCATGCCCGTGGCAAGGGGCCTTAGCGCGGCTGGCAGGTGCGTGACGCCCCGAGGAATGCGGCCGGCCCAAGCTTGGGCAAACAATGCCTGCGCGCGCGCGGGACCGACCGAAATCAGCAGATCCGCCCTTTGCAGACCCGCATCGACAGGTTCACGCAGCGGCCCCGCGGGTATGCAACGGCCATTGCCAAAGCCCTTGGCGGCATCAACCACAACGATATCGAGATCGCGCGCCACGGCTGGGTTTTGCAGCGCGTCGTCAAGGATGATGACGCCCGCCCCCGCGGCCTCGGCTGCACGCACGCCCGCGGCGCGGTCCTTGGCGACCCAGATCGGCGCAAAGGCGGCGATCAACAACGGCTCGTCGCCCACCTCGGCGGCGCTATGGCCACGTTCGTCCACCCGCACGGGGCCGACCAGTTGACCGCCATGGCCACGCGAAACAACATGCGCTTCGACACCGGCTGCGCGCAGGCGCTGCGCCAGCGCAATGACCGTGGGCGTTTTGCCTGTGCCGCCAGCATTGATGTTGCCGACCGAGATCACAGGAACGCCCGCGCGATAGCCCTGCGGCAGACGCCGCACGCGGGCCGCCGTCAGCGCGGCATAAACCCAGCCCAAGGGCGCCAGCAGACGCGCGCCCGCGCCTGGACGTGCGGGGTCGCGATACCAGAAATCAGGTGCGCGCATTATCCGACACTCCCTTTAGTGCATCGCGAATGACCTCGACCGCGCGATTGGTCACTTCGGCCCCGCGAGAACTGACGTCCCATGCCGCATGGGCCAATTGCGCGGCACGGTCAGGGGCCTGCAAGGCCTCGACCGCAGCGGCAAGTTCGGCCGGTGTGCGGATCATGTGGGTGCCGCCTGCCCGCGCGAGGTGGCCATATTGCGCTGGAAAGGGATCGGTCAGCGGCCCGTGGATCGTGGCCGAGCCCAGCGCCGCCGCCTCGTATGGGTTACGGCTCTGGCCCGCGACCAACGTGCCCCCCATAAAGACAACCGGCGCCAGCCGATACCAAAGCCCATGCTCGCCCTCGATATCGGCAACATAGACCTGCACGGCGTTGTCGGGATCGCGCCCCTCGGACCGCAATGCGACCTGCAGACCACCGGCACGGAATGCCTCGGCAAAGGCGGGGCCAAGGCTTGGGTGCGATGGAACGACGATCAGCAGCAATCGGTGCGCGCGGCGCAGGGTCTGGGCCTGCGCGGCGACCAAAGTAGGTAATTCCGCCTCGTCGCAATCCACGGCCAGCCAGATCTGGCGACTGGCCATCATCTCGGCCAGATCGGCACGTTCGGCCTCGTTGCAGGGTGGGGGTGCGGTGCCTTCGTCCAAGGGGCCGATCGCCTGCACATTGCGCCTGCCCACGCCTTGGCGGCCGATCCGAATGGCCGACAGGCTGTCCACCGCCAAGGCATGATCGAACCGCCCATAGGTGGCGCGCGTCAGGCGTGGCAGCCAGCCACCGCCGGTAACGCCGAAGGTCGTGACCGAGCCGTCCAGCAACACGCGCGGGATCGCGGGGCTATCGGTTTCCAGCATATAGCGCGGCCTGACCGGCCCACCCGACCAAGTCATCAGATCAGGGTCCCAATGATCCAGAAAATCGCGAATAGGGCGGCGGCGGTCCTGTGGCGCGGGGCGGCGGATGATGCCGTCGCGTTCGTCAGGCTGTTGGCCCGGCGCGGTGACCAACACGTTTGGCACCACCTCTTCGATCAGCAGGCGTTCGGCCAAGACGTTGATTGCAGGCAGTTTTGTCGGGTCCTCGGCATGGCACCAGACCAGCCCGCCGCGCGGACGCGCCATATCCGGCAGCGCCTCAAGCGCGCGCGGCCCCCGTGTGAGCCCCGCAAAGAGCAGGAGCGACAGCGACCGCGCCAATTCAGATCAGCCCCCGAATTCTTCGGTCGAGGACGCGGCCTGCGCCTCGTCCCGCAGGCGGTGCAGATGCGCGATGAAATAGCGCATATGCGCGTCATCGACAGTGCGCTGCGCCTCGGCCTTCCAGGCTCGATAGGCGCTGTCGTAGTCAGGAAATATTCCGACGACATGGATCTTGTTCACATCGGCAAACACATTGCGCGAAGGATCGACAAGTTCGCCACCAAAGACGAGGTGAAGGCGTTGGGCCATGGTCTGCTCCTTTAATCGTGTCGCGCTCAGGCATAGCGGCGCGGGGGCCGAGGTCAAGCGGATCAGCCGCCCGCCAGTGTCATCCCGTCGATCAGGATCGAAGGCACCACGCGGCCCAGATGCTGAAGCGCGTCATTGCCCGGCACGATCCGCGCCAGCATATCGCGCAGATTGCCCGCAACCGTGCATTCGTTCACCGGATAGGCGATCTGCCCGTTTTCCACCCAGAATCCCGAGGCGCCGCGCGAATAATCGCCGGTGTTGCCGTTGATGGTCGAGCCGATCATCGACGTGACCAAAAGCCCCGTTCCCATGTCGGCAATCAGCCCCGCGCGATCCCGCGCGCCCATCGTCAGCGCCACATTACCGGCCGAGGGCGAGGGCGTCCCGCCCGTCCCGCGCGCGGCATTGGCGGTGCTTTGCAACCCCAGTTGCCGTGCAGTCGCCAGATCCATCGTCCAGCCGGTCAGCACACCGTCATCGACAATGGCGCGGCGCTGGGTGGGCAGGCCCTCGGCGTCATAGAACCGCGAACCGTTGACCCGCGGGCGGTGAGGGTCCTCGATCAGGGATACGCCCTTAGGCAGGACCGGCTTGCCCAGCCCATCGCGCAGCCAACTGGACCCGCGCGCGATCATGGCGCCATTGATGGCCGACAAAAGGTGGCCGATCAGGCTGGATGAAATGCGTTCGTCGAACAGCACCGGAAACTTGCCCGTAGGCGCGCGGCGCGGATTCAACCGCTCGACCGCGCGCTCGCCTGCGATGCGGCCGATCTCGGCCGCGTCGCGCAGCGCAGCCTGCCAGATGCGGCTGTCGTGGTCGTGGTCGCGCTCCATCCCGTCGCCCTGTCCGGCGATCGCCACACAGGCGGTGCCCCGATCCGTGACCGCATAGCCCGCGGCAAAGCCGTTTGTGGCCATCAGATGCACACGCCGCTGCCCGTAACCAGCCGAGGCCTGTTGCACCTGCTTGACGCCCGCCACCGCCATGGCGGCGTGTTCGGCGGCCAGCGCGTCGGCCTGCAGCGCCTCTGGCGTAGGTTCAGGCGTGGGGTCACACAGGTCCAGCCCTTCGGCATCGCGCCGCGCAGACAGCATCTCGGGGTCGGCCAGACCGGCGTATCTGTCTTCGGGCGCTTCACGCGCCATAGCGACCGCGCGCTCGGCCATCTGCCGCAGGGTGTCGGGCTTGGTATCGGACGATGACACCACCGCCTGCCGACGCCCCACCAGAACGCGCAGACCTATGTCGATGCCCTCGGACCGTTCGGCCTCTTCCAGCGCGCCACCGCGCACGCCAATGGAAACCGAGGTCCCCTCGACCGCCAGCGCATCGGCGGCATCCGCCCCGGCACGTCGTGCCTCGGACAGGATCATTTCATTCAGGCGGGCAAGGTCTGTGGTCATCGTTCACTTCCGGTCTGGTTCGGCCAAGGCTAGGCACGCTTTGCGCGGACAAGGCAACCCCGCAAAAGCAAGGGGCCGCGCATTGCCGCGCGGCCCCCCGCTCGGGTGTCATGACATCAGCGGAACCGCTGACCGTTGACCAAAACGCCGCCGCTCTGGTCGATCTCGATGCTCGAGGTCATCTGGTCATCGCCCACGACGGTGGTGAACATGCCCATCATCATCCGCACGCTCATCAACTGTTCCTGCGGCACCAGTCCCATCGCGGCCAGCTTGTCCAAAAGCCCGTTGATGCCGTTCAGCGCGAAATCTGCTTGGCCCGCGGGGCGCGGCATGCCGGGGAAGGTGGTGGTGTCGGTCGGGTCGAATGTGAAATCGCCCTTGCCCGAAACCTCGGCCCCCAGCGCCTTGAGATACAAATCGCTCAGCAAGGCCGTGTGCAACTCGAACGGCTGCGCGTCGGTGCCGGTCATCATCGGGTCCGTCAGATCGAACAGGACCTTGGCCGTTCCGGTCAGATCGATGCGCGCTGTCACCGGATCATGCGGCAAAGCGCCCAGCGGATCGAACATCGACCAAAGCGA
>JAHEBS010000157.1 GCA_024642145.1 Marivivens sp. | reverse complement strand
TGAGATGGCCCAAGGGGCGCACCAGAAGGCCCAAGGGCTCGGCCGCATTGGAGACCCGCTTACCGATGTCGATCGCGTCGTCAAAGTGACGGCGCGTCGCCTTGTCGGCCACGTTTTCGAGGCAGCCGATCAGCGTATGGCCGCGCGCGTCGCCCACGATGGGCAGATCTGACAGGCCCTGCAGCATGGCCTGGAACTTGACGCCAGCGGTGCGGGCGCGTTCCAGCATATTTTCGGCTTTCATGATCTGGATATTCTTCAGCGCAGCCGCCGAAGACACCGGATGGCCCGAATAGGTATAGCCCGAGGCGAAATAGCGATCCCCCGACATATCCTGATAGATCCTGTCCGAGAAAATCAGCGCCCCAATCGGCAGATAGCCCGAGCTGAGGCCCTTGGCGGTCGTGATCATATCGGGCACAAAGCCATAGACCTCTTGCGAGGCGAACCACGCACCCAGACGGCCGAAGGACGTCACCACCTCGTCTGCGATAAAGAGGATGCCGTGCTTCTGGCAGATCTCCCACATACGCTTGAGGTAGGTCTGCGTCGGCACCAGCACGCCGCCCGAGGCCTGAATGGGCTCGGCAAAGAAGGCGGCGATCTTTTCGGGGCCGACCTCTTCAACCTTGGCGGCGAACTCGGCCACCAGTTGGTCCTCGAACTCTTGCTCGGTCATGCCTTCGGGGCGTTGATAGAGATAGGGCGACGCCACATGGTGGATATCGTCGGTCTTGTAGTTGAACTCGGGAGGTTGATCGCCCGCGCGGCGGCCCACCGACATGCACAGGAATGTCGAGCCGTGGTAGCTGTCTTGGCGTGCGATCACGTGACGGCGATCCTTGAACCCGCGCAACGCCTGCACAAACTGGGCAAGGCGATAGGCGCTGTCCACCGCGGTCGAGCCGCCGGTGGTCAGATGCACACGATTGAGATCGCCCGGCGCGATCGAGGCCAACTCGGCCGCAAGCAGAGCCGAGGGGTCATTGGTGATGTCGCCAAAGGTCGAGGAATAGGCAAGTTTCATCACCTGATCGGAAATCGTGCGGGCCATATCCTCGCGGCCCAGACCGATGTTGGTGCACCACATGCCCCCCACCGCATCCAGATATCGTCGGCCGTTCGCGTCCCAGACATCGCAGCCCTCGCCTCGTGACACGACAACGCAACCGTCGCGTTCGTGACTGTCGAAATGGGTCCACGGATGCAGCACATGGGCGCGATCAAGGCGGGCGATATTGTTCATGAGTGGCTCCGGATTTGTTGAAAGTCCGGCAAGAAAGCCCAGCCGCGCCCTATGGGTCAAGCCGTGCGGGCAGGTCCAGAACCACCATCGATAGGGCCAGATTTAGCGGTTGGCCGCGCCAAAACCACGATAGACACATCCTTTGCCCCTCTGGCCGCCCATAGACGCAACCATTAGACACGAACGCAGGTCAAAGCGGCTGGGCGGTTTCCACGATGCGGGCAAAGAAACTTGCGCCCACCGGCGCGGTTTCGTCGCAAAAGTTGAACTCGGGGTGATGCAGACCCGCCGAATCGCCGTTGCCGATGAACAGATAGGCCCCCGGCCGGTTTTCGAGGAAATAGCTGAAATCCTCGGCCCCCATTTCGCGGTCAACCGCACCGTCAACTGCCGCGTCCCCCGAAATCTCGCGCGCCACATCGGCGGCAAAACGGGCGGCCTGCGGCTCGTTCACGGTCGCGGGATAGCCGATGTCATAGCGCACCACCGCCTTGACGCCATAGCCCGCCGCCACGCCCTCGGCGATCTCGCGCAGACGCTGCATGACCATGGCCTGCACATCCTTGTCGAACGTGCGCACCGTGCCGTTGATATAGGCGGTTTCGGGGATCACGTTATCGACCGTGCCGGTATGGATCTGGGTGACAGAGACGACCAGATCCTTCAGCGTGTGGTGGTTGCGGCTGACAATGGTCTGGATGGCCTGCACGATACCACAGGCCGCCACCACCGGATCGCGCGTGTCTTGTGGCAGCGCGCCATGGCCGCCAAGCCCCGTGACGTCGATGTGAAAGGTATCCACCGCCGCCATGATCGGCCCTGCCGTGGTCACGAAATGCCCCACAGGCAGGCCGGGCGCATTGTGCAGCGCATAAAGCTGACCGATGCCGAAACGGTCCAGCACGCCTTCCTCGACCATCAACTCGGCCCCGCCGCCGGTTTCCTCGGCCGGTTGAAAGATCAGCGCCACACGACCGCGGAACCGCCGCGTCTCGGCCAGATAGCGCGCGGCGCCCAAAAGCATTGTCGTGTGCCCGTCATGCCCGCAGGCATGCATCTTGCCCGCGTTTTTCGAGGCATAGGGCAGCCCCGTCGCCTCGGGGATGGGCAGCGCGTCCATGTCGGCGCGCAGGCCGATCGTCGGGCCTGCGCCCTGCCCGTTGATGATGGCAATAACGCCGCTGATGGCGATGCCCTCGTGAATCTCGTCCACACCGAACTCGCGCAGGCGTTCGACCACATAGGCGGCCGTGCCCTCGCAATGTTGGCCCAATTCGGGGTTTTCATGAATATGGCGACGCCAAATGGCCATATCGGGCGCGAAATCGGCAATACGATTGAGAACGGGCATCTGGGACTCCGGCACGCTGTGGCTTAGGTTGGCCGCATCAAAACCGAGGAAGGTGAACAAGGCAATGGACCTTGAGACGTCAAACAGGCTGATCCACGACCCCGATGGCGGCCTGCCGCGCCTGCGCGAAATCATGGCACGCTTGCGCGACCCGCAGACCGGCTGCCCTTGGGACATCGAACAGGACTTTGCCACCATCGCCCCCTACACAATCGAAGAGGCCTATGAGGTTGCCGACGCAATCGAACGGCAGGCTTGGGGCGAGTTGGAGGGCGAGTTGGGCGATCTGCTGTTGCAAGCCGTCTATCATGCGCAAATGGCGGATGAGGCCGGACACTTCGATCTGGACGGGGTGATCCGCGTCATTTCGGACAAGATGGTGGCCCGTCACCCGCATGTCTTTGGCGAAGAAAGCCGCGACAAAAGCGCCGAACAGCAGACGCAGGACTGGGAAAAGATCAAAGCCGCGGAACGTGCCGCCAAGGCCGAGGGCCGCGTGCTGGATGGCGTGGCGGCGGGTTTGCCCGCGCTGATGCGGGCGGTCAAACTGCAAAAACGCGCCGCGCGGGTGGGGTTCGACTGGCCTGCCGTCGATCATGTCATTGCCAAGATCGTCGAAGAAGCGGGCGAACTGGTCGAAGCGCGTGACCATCTGAGCCACGCGGAACTGACCGAGGAATATGGTGATTTGCTTTTTGTCATGGCCAACCTCGCGCGGCATCTGGATATCGATCCCGAGGCCGCGTTGCGCGGCACCAATGCCAAGTTCATTCGCCGCTTTCGCGCCGTCGAGGACCGTCTGGCAGCGCGCGGGCGCAAGCCCGCTGACAGCGATCTGGCCGAGATGGATGCGCTCTGGGATGCGGTCAAGGCGGACGAGAAGGCCGCAAAGCTAATAGCAAAGTAATTTAGTCAGGTATTGACTTGAGCGAAAGACTCGGGTTTGTGGGGGCCATCAAAGGAGACCACAATGCGCAACCTGCTTTTGTCCTCGCTGGCGCTCGCCACCCTTGCCGGTGCCGCCAATGCCGATGTGAATATCTACACCACCCGCCAGCCTGAACTGATCCAGCCTGTCATGGACGCCTTCACCGCCGAAACCGGCATCAAGGTGAACCTTGCCTTCGTCAGCGAGGGGATCGTCGAGCGGCTCAAGGCCGAGGGCCGCCGCAGCCCCGCCGATCTGGTGATGACCGTCGATATCGCCAACCTGCAACAGATCGTGGATGCAGGCGTGATCCAGCCCGTCCACTCCGAGGTGCTGGACAGCGCCATTCCCGCCGAATTGCGCAGCCCCGAGGGCCTGTGGTTCGCGCTGACCACCCGCGCCCGCATCGTCTATGCCAGCAAGGACCGCGTGGCTGATGGCGAGGTCACGACCTATGAAGATCTGGCTGACCCCAAATGGCAGGGCCGTATCTGCACCCGTTCGGGGCTGCACGACTATAACCTCGCACTGGTCGCGGCGCTGATTGCCCATGATGGCGAAGAGGCCGCACGGACATGGGCCGAAGGCGTCAAGGCCAACCTCGCCCGCAAACCCGAGGGCAATGACCGCAGTCAGGTCAAGGCCATCTGGGCGGGCGAATGCGACATCAGCCTTGGCAATACCTATTACATGGGCGAAATGCTGGCCGACCCCGAGCAGATGGCTTGGGCCGACAGCGTGCGTATCGTCTTTCCGACGTTTGCGGACGGCGGCACCCATGTGAACGTCTCGGGCGTCGCCATGACAGAGGCCGCACCGAACCACGATGATGCGCTCAGATTGATGGAATTCCTTGTCTCGCCCGCGGCACAGGCCATCTACGCGCAGGTCAACAACGAATATCCCGTCGTCGCAGGCGCGCCTTTGTCGGATCTGGTGCAAAGCTGGGGCAGCTTTACCCCTGACACCATCGACCTGACCACCGTGGCCGGTCATCGTGCCGATGCGCTGCGGATCATGGAAGAGGTTAACTTCGACGGCTAATAAGCTGATATTATGACCGTTACAAAAAGGCCGGAGCGGTTACGCTTCGGCCTTTTCTGCAAGTTCCAGCCATTCCATTTCAGCAGTTTCCAAGGCCGCCTGCCGTTCCGTCAGCGCTTCGGTCGCTTTGCGGAACTTGATCGGCTCGCGGGTGAATAGCGCGGGATCGGCCATCAGTTCGTTCAGCTTGGCAATCTCGGCCGTCAGCCGGTCAATGATGCCCGGCAGGGCCTCGAGCCGGTGTTTTTCGGTGAAGGACAGTCCAGAACGCTTTGTTTGCGCTGGTTTTTCCTGCGTCTGCTTTTCGACAGGCTTTACCCTGACCGCCTCGACCGCCGTCTCGGGGCGCTGCGCCTGATAGTCGCTCCAGCCGCCGGCATAGAGCGTCGCGCGACCCTCGCCCTCCATGGCCAGCGTCGTGGTCGCCACACGGTCGATAAAGTCGCGATCGTGGCTGACCAGCAAGACCGTGCCGTCGTAGCCGTCGATCACCTCTTGCAAGAGGTCGAGCGTCTCGATGTCGAGGTCGTTGGTCGGTTCGTCCAGCACCAAGAGGTTCGAAGACATGGCCATCAGCCGCGCCAGCAACAGCCGCGCGCGCTCGCCGCCCGACAGCGCCTTGACCGGCGCACGGGCCTGCGCCTCGTCGAACAGAAAATCCTTGAGATAGCCCACCACATGGCGCGGTTCGCCCCGCACCATGACCTGATCGGCCTTGCCCGACACACCCAGATCGGGGTCGCCGGTCAGGTTTTCCCAGAGCGAGGCCTCCATATCCAGCCGCGCGCGGTTCTGGTCGAAAACCGCGATCTCCAGATTGGTGCCGCGCCGGACCTGACCTTGATCCGGTTCAACCTGCCCCAGAAGAATTTGCAGCAGCGTGGTCTTGCCGACGCCATTGGGGCCCACGATTGCCAGACGGTCGCCACGCATCACCGTCAGGTTTAACGGGCGCAGCAGCTGTCGGTCGTCATAGGTCTTGGTGATGCCCTTGGCATCGAACACCATGCGCCCCGACGTGGTGCCCGCATCAAGGCTCAGCGCCGCGGTGCCCTGACGGCGGATCTGCGCCGCGCGGTCGGCCCGCAGGGCCTGCAGGGCGCGCACGCGGCCCATATTGCGCTTGCGCCGCGCCGAAATGCCTTCAACCGCCCAACGCGCCTCGGCCTTGATCTTGCGGTCCAGCTTGTGTCGGGCTTGATCCTCTTCTTCCCAGACCTTTTCGCGCCAAGCCTCGAAGCCCTCGAAACCGGTTTCCTGCCGCCGCACCTCACCCCTGTCGATCCAGAGCGTGGCGCGCGTCAGCCGCCGCAGAAAGGCGCGGTCGTGACTGATGATGACAAATCCCGCCTTGGTGGCGGCAAGCTCGGCCTCGAGCCAGGCAATGGCGGCGATGTCGAGGTGGTTGGTCGGCTCGTCCAGCAGCATCAGATCGGGCGCTTCGGCCATCAGCTTGGTCAGGGCCGCGCGGCGACGTTCACCACCCGAGGCGGTGGCGCAATCGCGCGTCAGATCCAGACCCAACCCCTGCGCCACGGCCTCGGCGCGGAACGCCTCGCCCTCTGGCAGGCGCGCGGTGGCGAATGCGCCCAAGGTGGCGAAACCCGACAGGTCGGGCTCTTGTTCCATGTAACCCACAGACACGCCGGGCGCGATCACGCGCGCACCTTGGTCGGGCTCGGTCATGCCCGCCATCACCTTCATGAGGGTCGATTTTCCAGACCCGTTACGCCCCACCAACGCGACGCGGTCGCCCTGCTGGATGACGGCGGAAAGGCTGTCGAATACGGGATTGCC
>JAHEBS010000017.1 GCA_024642145.1 Marivivens sp. | reverse complement strand
CGAGGGTCTAAGCATCCGGCGTGCAGCCGTAATAAAGGCACGACCCAAGGCCGGATCAGCGGCACGGCCACGGTGGAAGGGCGGGTTCATGACCACCGCATCAAAGCGTTGCTCGGGCATAAGCTGTGTCACATCGGCCCAATGGAACTGCGCGCGCGGATCGGTGATGTTCAGCCGCGCGCAGCCCAGTGACAGGGCCTCGGCCTCGAACAGATCAACCGTCGTCACGCCCGCATGGCCCAGCACGGCGGCGGACAGATAGCCCCAGCCCGCGCCCAGATCGGCCACCCGCGCCGGTAACTTGGCTGGCAGCGCCGCGGCCAAGAGCGCAGAGGCGGGATCGACCCCGTCCTCTGAAAAGACCCCTGCCTGCGTATAGAACCCGTGTTCGCCACGCAGGGGCGCGGGCAAGGCCCAATCTGCGAATGCATCGGTTGCGTCAAACCAGAAGCTGCGTCCATGCGCCTTGGTCACCGAAGGCAGATCGCCCAAGCGCGCGCGGCATTCCTTGAACAGCGCGTCGATCCCGTCGGTTTTCTGCCCATCGACCACAACGCGTGCGGCCTGCGTCGCGGCCTCGGCGATCAGGGCGCGGGCCAAGTCCTTGGACCGCGTGGCCGCAACAATCGCACAATCGGCGTGGCCTGCCGTTTCGGCCATGGACCATCCGGCACGGGCGTAATCGTCGTAATCGGGGCGAAACCCTGTGACGATGGTCGTGGCCTCGCGCGGCAGGGCCGTCAGGTCGGTATCCGCGCCAGGGCGCAACACGACAAAGCTTGTGGCCTCGCCAAAGGCGCCTTCTTGCGCGGCGGTGGAGAGACGGGGCTGGCTCATGGTTTGGTCCTCAGGCGCGCGAGGCGCTGCCTATTCCTTTTCCAGCGTGCATTGCAGCGGATGCTGGTGGCGTTGCGCGAAATCCATCACCTGCGTGACTTTGGTTTCGGCAATCTCATAGGCAAAGACACCCACAACCGCCACGCCTTTGCGATGCACGGTCAGCATCAACTCGAACGCCTGCGCGTGGTCCATGCCAAAGAACCGTTCCAGCACATGCACCACAAATTCCATGGGCGTGTAGTCATCGTTGAGGATCAGCACCTTATACAGCGGCGGGCGCTGGGTCTTGGCACGGGTCTTGACCGAGACCCCGATTTCGGGGCCATCGGGCGCGTCCTTGTCTGCCATCCACCAGTCCGGCTTGCTCATGTGCTTGGCTATCCTTTGCCCTGAGTATTGAATGGCTAATATATGCGGCAACCTGCCCGTGAAAAGCCCAAGTAACAAGGACCGCCCTTGACCCCGCACCGCTGGACCATTGCCTTCGACGCTGATGACACGCTCTGGCACAACGAGCGTTTTTTCCGCCTGACCCAGACGCGGTTCGAGGCGCTGTTGGCGGCCTATTGCGAAGGACCAGAACTGCACCGCAGGCTTTTGGCCGCCGAGCGCCGCAACATTGCCAGATATGGGTTTGGAATCAAAGGCTTCGTCCTTTCGATGATCGAGACGGCGTTGGATGTCAGCGCCGATCGGGTGCCGGCGTCGGTGATCCGGCAACTGGTCGATGCAGGGCAAGAGATGTTGGCCCACCCCATCGAACTGTTGCCAGGCGCGGCCGAAGTGTTGCGCGTCTTGCGCGGGCAGGTGGACTTATTGGTCATTACCAAGGGCGACCTTCTGGATCAGGAACGCAAACTGGCCCAATCGGGATTGGGCGAGGTTTTTGACGGTATCGAGATCGTCAGCGACAAGACCACCCCCGTCTATAGCCGCATCTTTGCCCGTCGTGGCACGGCGCGGGCCATGATGGTGGGCAATTCCCTGAAATCCGACGTTATTCCGGCCATCGAAGCGGGCGCTTGGGGCGTGCATGTGCCCCACGAACTGACGTGGGAACTGGAACATGCCGAAGCACCCCAAACCCATCGCAGATTTCATCGCATCGCGACGTTGCACGAATTGCCGGCGCTGATCGAGCGGCTGGATTAGTGATCGCGCACCCCACATATCGACAACGCGACCGGCGGGCACACCACATATAGCGGGAGCCAGCCTGCTCAGAATGCCAAGTCATTTTAAACAAAGGTGTTTTCGTCAGAATCACCTCGTGCTAAGGTGCTTCTCAATTAAGGGGCCGGCAAAACGGAACCCCGTGAGGCAGTGTAGGGCAACAACGACGTGGCAGGTCGTTTCAATAGGATTGCGCAGAATCTGCGCTGGCTGGCGTTTCTCGTTCTTGTCGGGATCGCGGCGCCTCTCTTTGTCGTGGCCGCCCCCTATGCCGATTATGTCATCGACGCCCGCACGGGCGAAGTCTTGCACTCTCAAAACGCGGATACGCGCCTTTATCCCGCGTCGCTGACCAAGATGATGACGCTTTACATCACGTTCGACGCGATCCGGCGGGGCGAGATATCGCTGGACACCGAGATTACCGTGACCGCCGACGCCTCGCGCGAACCGCCGTCCAAATTGGGCCTGCGGACCGGCCAGCGGATCAAACTGCGCTACCTGATCCGCGCGGCGGCCGTCAAATCGGCCAATGACGCGGCCACCGCGATTGCGGTCGGGCTGGAGGGTTCGGTCCCCAACTTTGCGGCCCGCATGAACCGCACGGCAGCGGCGATGGGGATGACCAACACCAGTTTCCGCAATGCCAACGGCCTGACCGCCTCGGGGCATATGTCGACCGCCCATGACATGACCATTCTCGGGCGGCATCTGCTCTATGACTTCCCCGACTATTATAACCTTTTCTCGCGCCGCACGGCCGATGCCGGCATGGCGCAGGTGCGCAATACCAACAGCCGTTTTCTGGATTCCTATTCGGGCGCGGATGGTATCAAGACCGGTTACACGGACGCTGCGGGCTATAACATCGTCGCTTCGGCCGAACGTGGCGGCGTGCGCATCATTGCCACCGTGTTCGGTGGCACCTCGACCGCCAACCGCAATGCCCGCGTTTCACAACTGTTGAACAACGCTTTCGGACAGGCTCCGCGCAACGCGGCGTTCCGTGCGCCTGCGCCGCTGGACTATAGCCGCGCGCAGGCAAGCGGGTCTTCTACCGCCGCGACCACCCAGTCGGGCGCGGGCAAGACCGTTCGGGTCAACGGGGTGCTGCTGACCTCTGTCAGACCCCCGCAAAGACCTGGCTCTGGCGGTGCGCCTGAAACGGTCGTTGCCTCGGCCAGTGTCGATGCTGTCGACATGGACGCGGCCATCGCTGCGGCCTTGGCCGCGGCGACGGTGGTCACCGCAAACATCGACAACAGCCCCGAGGACGACAGTCTGGCGGGCCCCGAGATCAAGTTGCCTCCACCAGCCTCGCCCGCCGCGGACGAGGGTGACGATGAAGGCGGGGCATCAGAGGTCATGGCCGCGGCAGAGCCCGCGCCAGAACCCGAGACAGCGTTCATCCTTGCCGATGTCGCCACCATGGGCATGAGCCAAAACGATACGCCGCCGCCGGTCGACGATCTGGAAACCGCCGCGCTCATGGTGCCGCCGAACGTCGTTGCGGCCCTCATCCCGCCAACCGCGCCCGTCGTCGAACCTGTCGAACAGGTGGTCGCGGTTTCAGCGCCTTTGATCGAACTGTCGCCCGAACCACCCGTTCTGGCACAGGACACCTCTGCCCTTGTCACCCGCGTTTCCACCTCGGGCGGCTTGGCCTACGGGATCAGCGTCGGTCGTTACGGCTCGTCCTACGAGGCCGAGCGCGCGCTGCTGGTCGTGGCGCTGTCGGACAGTGCGGCCCTTGTCGGCGCAGAGCGTAAGATCGTCGAATCTCGTGGCCGTTATGATGCCACCTTTGTCGGCATGACGCAGGAAATGGCCGAACTTGCCTGTCGTCGCCTGCAGGCACGCGGCACATCGTGCAGCCTGATTGGCGGCAACAACGGCTGATCAGGCGCGGTCTGCGGCCCAGTCGGCCGATTGCATCTCGATCAGGCGGCTGGCGGTGCGCTCGAACTCGAAAAGCCCCTCACCATCGACATAGAGCCTGTCAGGCCGCGCATGGGCGGTGCAGATCAGCCGCACTTTGGCCTCGTAAAGCGCATCGACCAATGTCACGAAGCGACGCGCCTCGTTAAAGTTTTCGCGCGACATCTGCGGGATGTCTTCAAGGATCAAGATCCGCGCCACGGCGGCCAGCGCCAAATAATCAGCCGCGCCCAGTGGCTGGCCACAAAGATCATAGAACCGCATCCGCGCCACGCCGCCGCTAAAGGCCGGCACACGCAACTTGCGGCCTTTGACCTCCAGCACCAAGGGCGCGGCGTCATCGCCGCTCATGTCTTGCCAGATGGCCTCGACGGCCGCGATGGCCGCGGCATCGACGGGCGTGAAATAGGTCTGCACGCCGTTAAGCCGCCCCAAGCGGTGGTCGTGCTGGCTGGCAAGCTCGATTACGTCGAGCCGATCCTTGAGCATGGCGATGAAAGGCAGGAATAGCTGGCGGTTCAGCCCGTTCTTGTAAAGATCATCGGGATGGCGGTTCGACGTGGTGACCACGGTCACACCGGCGGCAAAAAGCTTTTCAAACAACCGCCCGACAATCATCGCATCGGCAATATCGGTGATCTGCATTTCGTCGAAGGCCAGAAAACGCACCCGCCCCGCCAGTTCGGCGGCCACGGGCGCAATGGCATCGTCAACGCCGGTCTTACGTGCAAGATCCATCCGCGTGTGGACCCATTGCATGAAGGCATGGAAGTGCTGACGTTCCTTGGGCAAGGCGACTTGCGCGAACAAGAGATCCATCAGCATCGACTTGCCGCGACCTACCCCGCCCCAAAGATAGAGCCCGCGCACAGGTGGCGGCGGTTTGCGAAAGATCCCGCGTCGCGCGGGCTGGGCCAGAGCAAGGGCCACGCGGTCGAGTGCAGGCATAATCGCGGCCTGCGCTGGATCCGCCTTGATCCGGCCCTCGGCCTGCGCCTGTTCATATGCCTGTGACACCTGTCCCATGACCCGCACATAGCCGCCCTGCCCGCGGCTGAAAAGGCCGTGAACCATGTGTTGACGCAATACGGCCTCGGCCTGAATGATGCCGCGACGGCCAAGGCGAAGGGTTGCCCACGTCGAAACCCGCCTTGATCTTTACCCCCTGTGCGGATCACGGGCTGCCTGATCATCCCGACCGGCTTTGCGATCCGCGCCTCGTTGGGGGTGATTCAGACCCCGATTGCCGCCTGATACGGTTGGGCACGGGCGCGTCTCTGGCCATCACGACAAATGAAAAGGGCCGCCCCAAGGGCGGCCCTTTCGCATCGGTCAGGTCCTATCAGCCGCCGATCGAGGCGAGATAGGCAATCAGGTTTGCGCGGTCCTGAATCTTGGGCAGGCCGGCAAAGGTCATAGCCGTGCCGGGCGCAAAGGCGCGCGGGCCCGTCAGGAACGAATTGAGGTGTTCAGGCGTCCAGACGTCGGCCACTTTGATAAGCGCGCCCGAGTAGCTGTAGCCCTCGACGACATCCACAGCACGACCGACGACACCATGCAGCGAGGGGCCGGTCATGTTTTTGCCAGCCTCGGTCGAGTGGCAGGACTGACAGTTGCGGAACACCTTTTCACCGGCAGCCGCGTCAGCCATCGCATAGGCCTCTTCAAAGGTCGGACCTGCGTCGGCAGCGGCGGCGGGGGCCGCACTGTCTTCGACCGGGATCGAATAAGCCTGCTCGGTTTCGCCGTGGCCTTCGCCGCCGCCGTAAATGGCGTCAGCCGCCCAGTTGCCAAGAAGGAAAACAAGAAGAGCGCCGCAGAAGCCGCCAACGATCTTGGTCAGGGTCATAGTGTCGAACATGTCGCGATCCATCCGGTACGAAGTTTGGACGCGTTCTAGCCGCTTCCATGTCGTGGACGCAAGGTGTAGGTCGCCAAAGATGGCCCCTTTTTGGGCGCAAGACAGGGATTTAGCACGTGAACGGTCGTATTGCCTTCCAAGGCGAGCCCGGAGCCTATGGCCATCAGGCCTGTGTCGAAGCACGCCCCGATTATGAACCCTTGCCCTGCGCCACATTTGAAGAGGCAATCGACGCCGTGCGACGAGGTGACGCGGATCTGGGCATGATCGCTGTCGAAAACTCGACCTATGGCCGTGTGGCCGACGTTCACCACCTGTTGCCGCAAAGCGGGCTGCACATCGTGGACGAGGCCTTTGTACGCGTTCACATCAATCTGCTCGGCCTGCCGGGCACCAAGGTCGCCGACCTCAAGCGCGTGCGCAGCATGTCGATCCTTCTGGGTCAGGCGCGCGGTTTCATCAAAAAGCACGGGCTTGCCACGCTCAACTGGTCGGACAATGCCGCAGCCGCGCGTGACGTCGCCGCGCTTGGCGACCCCAGCGAAGGCGCGCTGGCCAGCGAGATTGCGGGCAAGATCTATGGGCTGGATGTGCTGGCGCGGCACATCGAGGACCACGACCGCAACACCACGCGATTCCTCATCATGTCGCGCGAGGCGGATTATAGCCGCCGTGGCAAGAAAGGGATGATGACCTCGATCATCTTCCGCGTCAGGAACATTCCCGCCGCGCTCTACAAGGCGCTGGGCGGCTTTGCGACCACGGGCGTCAACGTGACCAAGCTGGAAAGCTATATGGTCGACGGCGATTTCCATGCCGCCCAGTTCTATGCCGAATTCGAGGGACACCCCGATGATCCGGCGGTCAAGCTGGCGTTAGAGGAACTGGGCTATTTCACCGACATGCTGAATGTGATGGGCGTCTATCCCGCCGACCACATCCGCCACGAACGCCGCCGTCGCTAGGCATCGGCCGCGTTCGGCCCGACAGATTTGGCGTAATCGGCCATCCGATTGGCAAAGGCCCTGCTGAGTTGGGGCTTGGCCAGTCGCGCGGTCTGGATCGCCAGTCGCGCGCCCAGCGTTTCGGGGCGGATCGACAGGCGCACCGACATGCGGGTGCGATTGCGGGCCAATGAGATCAACTCGACCTCCCATTCCCCCGACAAACCGGGCGAGGCCAGCCTTGCCACATAGCCTGTTGCGGGGTCGAACTTGGTGATTTCGGCCTGCAACTCGCGCCGCTTGCCACGATAGGGAAAGCGGATTTCCCACATCGCGCCGCGTTCCGCCATGGGCAGCCGATCCAGCCGCTTGATCTCGCCGCCGCGGCGCAGGGCCTGTCGTTCAAGCGTTGCAAAGTCGGTCAACTGCGCAAAGACCCGCTCGAGCGGGGCCTCGATATCTTCTTTGGCGGTAAAGATCATGGCTGCTCTGCCCTGTCGTTTCTTGTTGGCGGCCAGATTCGCCTTAATCGAGCCTGTCCGCAAGCCAATTGGACAAAATGAAATGCGCAATAGCACCGGGGCGCGAGGGCCGAACCTGCGGATGGGTGCCTGCAAAGACCTGCGCCATGTCCTCGCGGCTCATCCAGAGCGCATGTTCCAACTCGGCCGGATCGAGCGTGATGTCGCGCGAGGTTGCCGCGCATCGACAGCCGATCATCAGCGATGCCGGAAAGGGCCAAGGCTGGCTGGCAATGAAGGAAACCTGACCCACGTGGACACCTGTTTCCTCGAACACCTCGCGCGCAACAGCGGCTTCGACCGTCTCGCCCGGCTCGATAAAACCCGCGAGTAGCGAATACATCCCTTCCGGCCAACCGGGCGAGCGGCCGATCAACACATCGTTGCCATGCGTGACCAGCATGATCACCACTGGATCGGTGCGGGGGAAATGCTGGGTGTCGCATGAGGGACAACTGCGCTGCCAGCCCCCCATGGTCATGTCCGACGCATGGCCACAGCGCGCGCAGAACCGGTGGCTTTCGTGCCAGACAAACAGCGCCCGCGCGGTCGCGGCGATTTCGGCCTCGCGCGGGGTCAGTTGGGTCATCAGGTTGCGCAACTCGGCAAAAGCCTTATCGGGCAGGTCGGGGTGGCGCTGCTCGGATGGGTCAAACATTGCGCCGACGGTGGCGGGTTCTTCCGTGGGGGCCCAGCCCGTCAGCGCGCTGACAAAGAGCGGTTGGCCATCGACCAGCCCCAAAAAGATCTGCGCACCACCCAGCAAGGGGTGATCCATGGGCAACATCACCAACCGACGCGCGGAATCGATCAGGGGTTTGCCACGCCACAAAAGAATGCTGCGCGCCGCGGGCCGGCCAGCGAGTTCGGCAAGCCCGCTGGCGTCGCGGCGCAGATGCGCGGCGCGATCAAGGTCAGAGCCGGAAAAGGTGACGGTCGCGGCGGGTTCCATGCATCGGTTTTGACAGGCGCATAGGTCGCAGGCAATGGCGCAGCCATGGGCTTGCGGAGAAACAACCCTTGGTTGTATTTTGTTGGAAAGTGGAAAGAGAAAGCCTGCAAGGATTTGATGAAACGGCCCAAAAACATGTCACCACGGATCACGCTGAGGATCCTTGCGACAACCGACATCCACGGCCAGATCATCGGCTGGGACTATGCGCGCGACAAGCCGTTGCTGGGCCATGCGTTGTCACACCTTGCGGCAGATATCGCGGCCCTCAGGGCCAAGGACCCCGAACTGCTGCTTTTTGACAACGGCGATTTCTTGCAGGGCACACCGCTGTGCGATCTGGCCTCGGCGCGGCTTGCTAGGGATGCGCAGGCGCGCCATCCGGTCATCACCGCCATGAACGCTCTGGGCTATGACGCGGTAACGCTGGGCAATCACGAATTCAACTTTGGCCCAGACGTCTTGGCCGCAGCGCTAGCGCAAGGCGACTTTCCGGTGGTGTCGAGCAATGTTCGCGGGCTGGGCCCCGATGTCCTGCCGTGGTTGCTCATCGAGCGGGTGGTGGATGGCGCGAGGGTCAAGATCGGTGTTTTGGGTCTGGCGCCTCCAAGGATGAGTGACTGGGGCGACGATCTACGGGCGGCGGGGATCGAGGTCGGGCCCATGGTCTGCGAAGGCGAAATGGCCGCGGCGGCGCTCAGGGCGCGCGGGGCGGATCTGGTCGTGGCGCTCTGCCACGCCGGCCCCCACAAGGTCGCCGGTCAGGAAACCGCGGCGCAGGTCGCCGAGGCCGGATTTGCCGATCTGGTGATCGCAGGCCACACCCATGTGGTCTGGCCCGCCGCGCGCGGTCGCGGCAACATGGTTTGTGCGGGCGATAGCGGTTCGCATCTGGCTATTGCGGATCTTACACTTGCCCCACGCACGGGCGGCGGCTGGCAACTGGTCAAGGCCGTGACCGAGGCGCGGCCCTGTGGCAAGACCGCTGATCCGGCGATGACCGCCCTTGTGACCCATGACCACGCCGCCACGCGCGATGAGTTGAGCCGCGTGATCGGTGAAACCCCTGTGCGGCTGGATACCCATTTCGCGCTTTGCGGCACTTCAAGCGCCCTGACCCTTGTGGCCGAGGCGATGCTCGACGCGGCCGCACCCTTTGCCTTGGCCGAGGGATTGCCGCTTTTGGCGGCGGTAGCCCCATTTCGAACAGGGCGCGGGGGGGCGGCGGATTTCGTTGATCTGGGGCCGGGACCGGTCAGGTTACGCGATCTGGACGGGTTCTGCCCGTTTCCGGACCGATTGAAACTGTTGCGCATAAACGGGGCGGGCCTGTCGGGCTGGCTGAACCACGCGGCAAGCCAGTTCAACCAGATCCGGACTGGCCAGACCAATGCCCCCCTGATCGCGCCGGATTTCGCCCCCTATAACTTTGATGCGGTCGCGGGTCTTTGCTACCGCTTTGACCTGCGTCGCGCAGGCGGGTCATGCCGGATCACCAAGCTCATGCACGCAGGCAGGTCGGTTGCCGAAACCGACCAGTTCCTGATGGTCACGACCAGCTACAAGGCAGGCGGGGGCGGCGGCTATCCGGCGGGGATGACCCAGATCGTTGACGTTGATCTGCCCACCTTGGCCAAAGCCGTGACCAGCAGGCTGGCCAACGGCCGCGCCCCGCAGCAGGACCTGTTCAACTGGGGCTTTGCCGCCATCGAGGGGGCCACCGCCACGTTCGAGAGCGCACCGCGGGCCCAGCCGCAAAGGTCAGACTGCCAGCCGCTGGGGCTGACGCCCGAGGGGCTGATGCGCTTTGCGCTCGACCTCGGCGCCACTCTTGCGCGAGCTTGCTGATCGGCCTATATGCAGCCCCGAGAGGTTGGCGCGGGCAGGCACCTCGCCAACCCGGTCAGGTCCGGAAGGAAGCAGCCGTAACGAGCCCCGCTTGGGTCGTTGTCCAGCCTCTCACCTCAACCCTCTGGGAAAAGGAGGACGATCATGCAGACTGTTTTGACCCTCCGGGCCGAGGCCCGCGTCTGATCCTGCGCACTCATATCGTGCGCGCTGATTGCGTCATTTCCCGAGGATTTTTCCTTTGACCGAACTTACTCTTGCCGACTTTGGCTGGTCGGCCCATTTCGCCCGTCAGATTAGCGACGACGACACCCCTGCCCGCGTGGCCGCGATCCACCGCGACCGGCTGGACACGATATCGCCCACCGGACCGCTGACACTGGCCTGCGCCGATAGCGGCAGTTTCGCCGTTGGTGACTGGGTGATTCACGATGGCACCTTTGCCACGCACAGGCTGACGCCGACCACCTCGATCTCGCGTCGCGCGCCGGGCGATCCGCCGCGCGAACAATTGATCGTGGCCAATGTGGATACGTTGGGCATCGTCACCAGCTGCAACGCGGATTTTAACCCCGCCCGTCTGGAACGCTACCTTGCCATCGCCGCGACCGCCGGCGCCATGCCGCTGGTGATTCTGACCAAGGCCGATCTGTCGTCCGAGGCCGACACTTATCGGCGTCAGGCCGAACGCCTGTCACCCTTGGTGACGGCCTTGGCGCTGGACGCCACCGATCTGCAAGAGGCGACACGGCTCGCCCCTTGGTGCCGTGACGGCCAGACGCTGGCGTTGGTGGGTTCATCGGGCGTGGGCAAGACCACCTTGCAAAATGCCCTGACGGGCGAGATCGCAGCCACGGGCGGCATCCGCGAGGATGACGCCAAGGGCCGCCACACCACCACGGGACGTTCGCTGCGGCGGACCCTGCACGGGGGCTGGCTGATCGACACGCCCGGTGTGCGCGAATTGGGCTTGTCCGGTGCGGCCGACGGTATCGATGCGGTCTTTGAAGACATCATCGATCTGGTCGCCGCCTGCCGTTTTTCCGACTGTCAGCATGAAACCGAACCCGGCTGCGCGGTGCGCGCCGCGATCGAGGCGGGCGCGTTGGACCCCGAAAGACTGGCGCGTTGGGAAAAGCTGAAACGCGAGGACGAGTTCAACAGCCGTTCGGTCCACGACGCCCATAACCGCGCCCGCGCCTTTGGCAAGAAAGGCGCCCAAGGCATGGCGCGCGCCAAGTTCAAACGGCGCGGACCAGGCAGTTAGTTCTGCCCCGTTGACGGCAAGCACCGCAGGTTTAGGCTGGCGGCATGGTGGACGAACACAGCTTTGACAAACTGCGCACCGAATGGTCCGCCGAGCGGACCGTTCTGGCGATTGAATCGACCTATGCGGGCTGGATGCGCACCGGACTCGCAGCGATTGGTGTGGCGCTGGGTTTGCATGCGATCTTTTCGTCGGGCTCGGCAGGTGTATTTGCGCGACTGACCGCAACGGGTTTCGTCTGCCTGTCGGCGCTCTTGTGCATCTCGGGCTATCGCAATGCGCGGCGGATGCTGGAGGATGTGGCCCACCAGTGGCGCCTGCCGCGTCAGGCCGATTTTACCCGCATCACCGTGCTTTATCTGCTCGGCTGCGTGGCGATCGGCGTTTTGATCTGGCAGATTTAGCGCGCTTGCGCGCCTTTGGCCCAGACAAGCTGGTCATCCGTTTCGACCGCGCAGGGCCGCACGCCACGCAGCCGCCCCAAGGCCGCGGCTGGGGATTGGCCGGATTCAATCATCAACCGCAGCACGACCATGCCCGAACGTCCGCAGCCGCCCATGCAATGCACAAACACGCGCCCGCCCGTGGCAAAACGGTCATGCAACTCTGCCGATAGCGCCGGCCATCCCGCCTGAGGCGTCGGGGTGCCGAAATCGGGAATGGGCCAATGCCGCCAGTCTATCCCACGCGCGGCAAAGCCCGATTCAAAGGCGAAACCGCCGGATTCGACCTCGGTCACCAGGCTGAGAACCAGCCCCGCGCGCCAGCCTGCGATGGCGTCAAGATCGCGCGCAAATCGCGGCATCGGACCCAAGGCCACGCGCCCGCCGCCCAAGTCGAGTTCCGCGAAATGATACATGCCCTGCCCCGCTCGTCTGAGGTGGACGCGCCCGCCGCCAGCGCATAGCTTGTTGCGGAACGAGAGGACCCCCGATGACTGACGCGCCCGCCGCCTACAAGGTGCTCGCCCGCAAATACCGCCCCGAGACCTTTGTCGACCTCGTGGGTCAGGACGCCATGGTGCGGACGCTCAAGAACGCCTTTGCTGCCGACAGGATCGCGCAGGCCTTTATCATGACGGGCATCCGTGGCACCGGCAAGACGACGACCGCGCGGATCATCGCCAAGGGCATCAACTGTATCGGCCCCGACGGTAAGGGGGGGCCGACGACCGAACCCTGCGGCACCTGCGAACATTGCGTCGCCATCATGGAAGGCCGCCATGTCGATGTGATGGAAATGGACGCCGCATCGCGCACCGGCGTGAACGACATCCGCGAGATCATCGACAGCGTCCACTATCGGGCCGCCAGCGCACGCTACAAGATCTACATCATCGACGAAGTTCACATGCTGTCGACCAGCGCCTTCAACGCGCTGCTCAAGACGCTCGAGGAACCGCCTGCGCATGTAAAGTTCATCTTCGCGACCACCGAGATTCGCAAAGTGCCGGTCACGGTTCTGTCGCGCTGTCAGCGGTTTGACCTGCGGCGGATCGAACCCGAGGTGATGTTGGGCCTGCTGCGCAAGATCGCGGATGCCGAAAAAGCCCAGATCACGGACGAGGCTCTGGCGCTGATTACGCGCGCCGCCGAAGGTTCGGCCCGCGATGCGACCTCGCTTCTGGATCAGGCGATCAGCCATGGCGCGGGCGAAACCAGCGTCGATCAGGTTCGCGCAATGCTGGGGCTGGCGGATCGTGGTCGGGTGCTGGACCTCTTTGACATGATCTTGTCGGGGAATGCGGGTGGTGCGCTCGAGGAGTTGGGCGCCCAATATGCCGACGGCGCCGACCCGCTGGCCGTGTTGCGTGATCTGGCCGAAATCACGCATTGGGTCTCGGTGATCAAGATCACCCCCGATGCCGCCGATGACCCGACGGTTGGCCCCGACGAGCGCCAGCGCGGCCGCGTCATGGCCGAGCGTATCCAGATGCGGGTCCTGTCGCGGATGTGGCAAATGTTGCTCAAGGCGCTGGACGAGGTCTCGGCCGCCCCCAACGCAATGATGGCTGCGGAAATGGCGATCATCCGCCTGACGCATGTGGCCGATCTGCCCTCGCCCGAGGAATTGGTGCGCCGCCTCAAGGATGCCACCCCGCCGCCTGCGCCGCCCAGCGGCGGTGGCGCGGCGCCTCAGGGCGCCAGCGGTGGCTCCACGCGTGCCACTGGCAGCACAGCACCCCGTGGCGGCTCTGGTGGCGGCGCGGGCGGCACATCGGCCATTTCGACCAGTGCCGCGCCCGAACTGGATGCCGAAGCGCTGGCGCGTTACGCCCGCTTTACCGATGTCGTGGCCCTGATCCGGCATCACCGCGACATCAAACTGTTGCTCGATTTGGAAAACGGCCTGCGTCTGGTCAGCTATCAGCCGGGCCGTATCGAATTCGAACCCGCCGCCGAAGCCGCCCCCGATCTGGCACAGCGGCTCGGCGCGCGTCTGCAACTCTGGACGGGCAACCGCTGGGGTATCAGCGTTGTAGGCCGTGGCGGGGCCGCGACCATCGCCGAGGAACGCAACGCGACCGAACTTGCGCTAAGGGCCGAGGCCGAGGCGCACCCGCTGGTGCAGGCGGTCCTTGTGGCCTTTCCCAAGGCGCGCATCACCAAGATCACCACCCCAGAGGCCGAAGCTGCGCAGGCCATGGCCGAGGCGCTGCCCGAGGTCGAGGATGAATGGGACCCCTTCGACGAAGACTAGACCCGCTGCCCTTGTCGCCGCCGCATACCGCGCGTATCTCTGAATCCAAGACAGGATAGGAGATGCATATGCTGAAGGGTTTGGGTGGTCTGGGCGATATGGCCAAGATGATGAAGGCCGCGCAGGAAATGCAGACCAAACTGGCGCAGATGCAGGATAGCCTGCATGACGTGCTGGTGACGGGCGAGGCAGGTGCCGGTCTGGTCAAGGCAACGGCGACCGCCAAGGGCGATCTCAAGGCCCTGTCCATAGACCCGTCGATCTTTTCTGCCGAAGACAAGGAAATGGTCGAGGATCTTATCGTCGCCGCCGTCAAGGACGCGCAGTCCAAGGCCGCAGAGCGCGCCCAGTCCGAATTGTCCAAGCTGACCGAAGCCATGGGCCTGCCGCCCGGCATGAACCTGCCCTTCTGACCAGATGAGCGGCAAGGGTGCCAAGGATATCGAGGCCCTGATCGAGCTGATGGCCCGTCTGCCGGGCCTTGGCCCGCGCTCGGCGCGGCGGGCGGTGCTGCACCTCATCAAGAAGCGCGGTCTCTTGCTGCTACCTCTGGCCGAGGCCATGCAAAAGGTGGGGACAACGGCGCGCGAATGCCTGAACTGCGGCAATATCGGCACGGGCGATGTCTGCGACATTTGCGCCGACGACGCCCGCGCCAATGGCCAGATCTGTGTGGTCGAGGATGTGGCCGATCTTTGGGCCATGGAACGCGCCCGCGTGTTCAAGGGCCGCTATCATGTGCTGGGCGGCGTGCTGTCGGCGCTGGATGCCGTCGGACCCGAAGAATTGCGCATTCCCCGACTGATCGACCGCGTCTCCACCGAAACCGTCAACGAGGTCATCCTCGCCCTGCCCGCCACCATCGAGGGCCAGACCACCGCCCATTACATTGCCGAGCGCCTGCCGCAGACGCGCGTGACATCGCTGGCGCAAGGCGTGCCGGTCGGGGGCGAGTTGGACTATCTGGACGATGGCACCATCACGGCTGCCCTGAACGCCCGCAAAACCTTCTGATCAAACAAAAACCCCGGCACTTGGCCGGGGTTTCGGGTCTTGCATCTGGCGGCGATCAATTGTGATCGTCGTCGTCCTCGTCACTGTCGGGCAGGTTAAAGAGGTTATCGGCATCAAGGTGGCCGTGCTTGTCCTCTTCTTCCTCCTCGGGCGAATCAGCGAGCGTAAAGTTCTCCAATCCGGCCATCGACGAGGGGATACGGGGCTCGGTCGACATCGAAAGGCTCTGTTCGGTCGAGACCAGCTTGCGACGCTCGTCATCGGTCATCGCGGTGCCATCCTTGGCGCGCTTGGCGTTTGCTTTCTGCACCGCAGCGTCAAGTTCCGACTGGCGGCAGAGGCCCAATGCGACCGGATCGATGGGGTCGATGTTGCCGATGTTCCAATGGGTGCGCTCGCGGATCGCCTGAATGGTGGGCTTGGTCGTGCCGACCAGTTTCGACACCTGCGCGTCGGTCAGTTCGGGGTGGAACTTGACCAGCCAGAGGATCGAAGCAGGGCGGTCCTGACGCTTGGACAGGGGCGTGTAACGCGGGCCGCGACGCTTTTCCTCGCCAACCGCCGAGGGGTTGAACTTGAGCTTGAGCGCATGCAGCGGATTTTTTTCCGCCGCAGCGACTTCTTCTTGCGTCAGCTGGTTGTTGGCAACAGGGTCAAAACCCTTAACGCCAACGGCCACATCGCCATCGGCAATGCCCTGAATTTCCAGTTCGTGCATGCCGACAAAATCCGCGATCTGCTTGAAGCTGATCGTGGTGTTGTCGACGAGCCAGACGGCGGTGGCTTTCGCCATAATCGGTTTTTCGGCCATAAGCACTCTCCTTGCAGCCATGACTTCCCCGTGCCCCGGAAAGGGGCGGGCCGCTTGGGGCCCAGTTCTCGCTGTCGGGGAACATTGCGGGCTGTATAGAGCGCGACCGCGCCAAGGGAAAGGGAAAATCGCCCGCGGGGGCCGAATCGGCGGTGAGGTCAGGATTCCCGTAGGCAAGGTTAAAAATGCCGCGATGCGGAGACGACCGTGCAGCCGCAGCGCAATTTTCTGTCCATCGCGGCGCGATTCCAAGATGTTGTTATTTGATATACAGCGACCGCTAATTGACGTGGATTTGCGATATTTGTTGACTAGGCGATTTTCCGCTTACATGTTGTCATCACAGGTGGGGCACTGTGTCGCACCTCTCATCGATCAACAGACAGGGAAATCTGAAATGCTCGACTCTGCAAAGAACGCCGTGAAGGCTCTTACCGAAATCGGTATGGCTCTTCTGTCGCTGGCCATCGTTGCCTCGCTGCTCGTCGGCTCTGGTAACATGTCCTTCCTCGGTGACGTTGTCGGCAACATCACCTCGCTCGTTCAGCAGCTCGGCAATGCTGGCCTCGCCGGCCTTATCTCGCTCGGCGTCGTCATCTGGCTTGTTCGCAACTGAGTGACTGAATAATAAGACTCCCAGCAGGAGCGCGTAATGGACAAGATGACGGAAGCGTTGGGCCGGTTAGCCGCGCTCTTCTACCGGGCCGCAGAAATGCTTGCTGCCTTTGTCGCTGTCGTCGTCCTGATTTACGTCCTGCTGGGAGATGCCTCCGGCCCCTTCGTGGCCGCGGTGATCTTTAACCTGTTCCGTGTGATCAACATCGTCACACCGCAGACGCTGATCGCGCTGGGCCTTGTGGCCTTTGCCTATGCGATCTTGCGCTTTCGTCGCCGCGACTAAGCCGGCGCGACCCTAGCTGACCTTCAAGACGATCTTGCCGATATGGCCCGCGCTTTCGATGCGTCGATGCGCGTCAGCGGCATTTTCCAGCGCGAATTCCTGATCCATCACCGGCGCGATGGCGCCCGTGTCCAGCAGCGGCCAAACCTGCCCGCGCAGCTCACTGGCAATCCGCGCTTTGGCAATGTCTGACTGGGGCCGCAACGTGCTGCCGGTGATGGTCTGCCGCCGCACCATCATGGGCGAAAGGTTCAACTCGACCTTTGGCCCCTGCAGGAACGCGATCTGCACCAGCCGTCCGTCATCCGCCAACGACGCAAGGTTGCGCTGAACGTAAGGTCCACCAACCATATCGAGGATTACATCCGCCCCACCCACACCGCGCAGAACCTCGACGAAATCCTCGGTGCGATAGTTGATGGCACGTTCGGCCCCCAAATCGACGCAGGCTGCGCATTTCTCATCGGATCCGGCGGTGGTGAAAACGCGCGCCCCAAAACGGTTGGCCAACTGGATCGCCGTGGTGCCGATGCCGGACGAGCCCCCATGCACCAAAAACCGCTCGCCCGCGCGTAGGCCCGCACGCATGAACACGTTGCTCCAGACGGTGAAAAAGGTTTCGGGCAGGCAGGCGGCCTCGCGCAGACCCATGCCATCCGGCACGGGCAGGCAATGCGCGGCAGGCGTGACCACATAGTCCGCATATCCCCCGCCCGGCAAAAGCGCACAAACCCTGTCGCCAAGACCGATTCCGGTTACACCATCGCCCAGCGCCACGACCTCGCCCGCGGCCTCTAGCCCCGGCAGGTCGCTGGCGGTGGGTGGCGGGGCATAGAGGCCCGCGCGCTGCAGCGCATCTGGGCGGTTGACGCCCGCATAGGCCACACGGATCAGCACCTGCCCTTGGCCGGGCGACGGCACGGGGCGGGTGATGACCTTCAGCACGTCGGGGCCGCCGGCCTCGGTAATGGCGACGGCGCGCATGGTCTTGGGGATCATTGCTTGTCTCCTGTCGTGGGGGCCCAGCGTCCCGGCAGGTCACGCGGCGCACCCGATCCGGGCGCATGGATGCGGCCCATCAAACCGTCAAACCCGCGGGCCAGAGGACCGAGCAGCGTGCTGGCCCGCGCATCCGCCTTGAACTTTTCAAATGACATGACGTTCTCGATCCGGCGATCGAGGAAAGCCCAAGTCGCCACCGCGTCCTCGCTTTCGTCGCCCAGCCAGTAAAGCAGAACCGAGCCATAGACCCCCGAAAGGATCGCGCGTTTGGAATACCAGTTGCCATCGGTCGAGGTATCGCCCAACGCGCACCAGATCTTGTCCACCGTGGCCCAGACCAGCGCAGCGCCTTCGGCGGCGTGGGTTGGCAATGAAAAGAGCGCGCTAGCGCGGCGGGTGGTTTCGCGGTCGGCAGCTTCGATCCGCGCGCGGACGGCAAAGGCCACGCGCGCGCTATAGCGCATGGCTTTCAGATCGGCTGCGGCCAGTGCTGATTCCATCGCCGCGTCGCCGGCCTGATGGGCGGCGACCGCCAGATCGATGGCGCCGCGCGGCGCATGGGCGCGCGCCTCGTCAAGGCTCATCCCGCAATCGGCGGCGGCGGCGGCAAAGGCCGTCTCGCTCCACCCGTCAAAGGGAACGTGGCTTTGGATCGCCTGTGTCAGGCGGGTCATGGCATCGGCGGTCATCGGGTTCTCCGGCTATCGAGCCTAGTCTAGACAGCTGTGCCGCCCTGTGCTAGACGGCGCCACCCTGCAATTTTTTGCAAATCCAACTTAGAGAGGTGGTGAAAACCACATGCAGGTAAGTGTTCGCGACAATAACGTCGAACAGGCGCTCCGCGCCCTGAAGAAGAAGCTGCAGCGTGAAGGCGTCTTCCGTGAAATGAAGCTCAAGCAACATTTCGAGAAGCCCTCCATCAAGAAAGCTCGCGAGAAGGCTGAGGCTATCCGCCGCCAGCGTAAACTCGCTCGCAAGAAGATGCAGCGCGAAGGTCTGCTCTAAGCAGCACCCTTCTCGAATGCGAGAAACGACGGCCCCCGTGACGCAAGTCCGGGGGTTTGTCTTTTTCAGCGCACCGGAATCGCCGTGGTCTGTCGAACCGTGCGCAGCGCAAAGGACGATTGCATCGTCTGCACGCCGGGCAGCGTCGCCAGATAGCGACGGTGGATGCGGGCGAAATCGTCCGTATCGGCGGCCACGACCTTGAGCAGGTAATCTGCCGATCCCGCCATCAGATGGCATTCCAGAACGTCCGGCACCCGTGACACGGCGCGCTCAAAGGCCTCGAGCAATTCATCGGCCTGCCCGCTGAGCGTGATTTCCACGAAAACCGTGGTCGGTCGCCCGATCTTGCGGGTATCGACCAGCGCCACATAGCCACGGATAAGCCCCTCGTCCTCTAGCCTTTGCACGCGGCGATGACAGGCCGAAGGCGATAGATTCACGTTTTCAGAAAGCTCGGCATTCGACATGCGGCCGTTCTGCTGCAGCACCTCTAGGATTCGCTGATCTATCTGGTCGATTTCCATTTGACGCCCGTTTCTTCGAATAATTGTCGTTTGGCTCGAATATTCTTCGAAACTAACACAGGTGCAGCGCAATAATCACCAAGCAATTGCAAGGTTCCTGACGCATCTTCCGCGCAGTTCAGGAGGAACACCCAATGCACATCGGTTGCCCCAAGGAAATCAAACCCCAGGAATTCCGCGTCGGTATGACCCCGGCCGCGGCTCTGGAAGCCATCAACCGTGGCCACAAGGTCACCATTGAAACCAACGCCGGTATGGGCGCTGGCTTCACTGACGCCGATTATGTCGCCGTCGGCGCCAAGATCGTTGCAACCGCGGCCGAAGTTTTCGCGGGCGCCGACATGATCGTGAAGGTCAAAGAGCCTCAGGCCGTCGAGCGCAAGATGCTGCGCGAAGGTCAGGTCCTGTTCACCTACCTGCACTTGGCCCCCGATGCCGAGCAGACCCATGACCTCATCGCCTCGGGCGCGACCTGCATCGCCTACGAGACCGTGACCGACGACCGTGGCGGTCTGCCGCTTCTGGCCCCGATGTCCGAAGTTGCTGGCCGTCTGGCCCCGCAAGTCGGCGCTTGGACCCTGCAAAAGGCCAACGGCGGCCGCGGCGTGCTGATGGGCGGCGTCCCCGGCGTTCTGCCGGCCAAGGTTCTGGTCATCGGCGGCGGCGTTGTCGGCACCCACGCAGCGAAAATCGCTGCGGGCATGGGCGCTGATGTCACCGTTCTGGACCGTTCGGTGCCGCGTCTGCGTTACCTCGACGACGTGTTTGGCGGAACGTTCAAGAACGCCTATGCCTCGGCCTCGACCACGATGGAACTGGCCCGCGAAGCCGACATGATCATCGGCGCGGTCCTGATCCCCGGCGCGGCTGCCCCCAAGCTGATCAAGCGCGACCAGCTGAAAGAGCTCAAGCCCGGCGCGGCGCTTGTTGACGTCGCCATCGACCAGGGCGGCTGCTTCGAGACCTCGAAGGCCACCACCCATCAGGACCCGATCTACGAAGTCGACGGCATCATGCACTACTGCGTGGCCAACATGCCCGGCGCCGTTGCCCGCACCTCGACGCTGGCCCTCGGCAACGCGACCCTGCCCTTCATGCTGGCTCTGGCCGACAAGGGCTGGAAGCGCGCCTGCGCCGAAGACAAGCACCTGCTGAACGGCCTGAACGTTCATGCGGGCAAGCTGACCTACGCCGCCGTCGGTCAGGCGCTGAACCTGCCCTACGTGGACGCAGCTTCGGTTCTCTAAGATTTCAAGAGCCACCCTCCCCCGGCTCTGAAAACAAAAGGCCCGCCTCCTCCCGGCGGGCCTTTTTCTTTGCGCGGCAAGACGTGCCTATTTCTTGGCAAGCGCGTCGCGGATTTCCATCAGCACGTCAATCTCGCTCGGGCCCTTGGGGGCAGCCGGTGCGGGCGCCTCTTTCTTGGCGGCCGCGTCACGCATCTTGTTGACCGACTTGACCAGCAAGAACACGACCCAAGCCACCACAAGGAACTTGATTACCGCGTTGATGAAGTTGCCATACATGAACTGCGCGTCGCCGACGCCAAAGCTCAGACCGCTAAAATCGATGCCGCCGATAAAAATCCCCAACAGCGGGTTGATCAGGTCATCGACCATCGAGGTGACGATGGCCGTGAAGGCCGCACCAAGGATGATACCAACCGCCATATCCATAACGTTGCCTTTGGCGATAAAGGCGCGAAATTCTTTCAACATTCATTTTCTCCCAGTCATTCAGATCAGTCATTCAGATCAGTCCTCGGGCAAAGATTACCCAAGCCCTGACAGATCGCCAGACAAAATTCGGCAAAAGAAAAAGGGGCCCCGCAGGGCCCCTTTATGTTCCGTTGTCAGGTGGATCAGCCGCGCAGCGCGCCGCCTGTAGCCTTGGCGACCTTTTCGACGATCTTGGCGCTGACCGCCTCGATATCGGCCTCTTTCAGCGTCGCGTCACTGGGTTGCAGGCGCACGGTGATGGCGATGGATTTCTTGCCTTCACCAAGGCTGCCGCCGATGAACTGGTCGAACACGCGCACGTCTGAAATCAGCGCCTTGTCCGCCCCAGCGGCGGCGTTGACCAGTGTCAGCGCCTCGACGCCCTGATCGACGACAAAGGCAAAGTCACGTTCGACCGCCTGCAGGTCATTCAGGATCAAGGCAGGGCGCGTGGCCGTGCGGTTCTTGGGCTGGGGGACTTCGGCGGGCCAGATGGTAAAGGCAACGGCTGCGCCCTTGATATCCATCTCGCGCAGCACCTTGGGGTGCAACTCGCCAAAAACCGCCAGAACCTTTTTGGGCCCGAGCCCGATCTGGCCGTGACGACCGGGGTGCCACCACGCCTCGCCGCCGCGCATGATCTGCGCCTTGGCAGGGGCGCCGATGGCGGCAAGGATCGCCTCGACATCGGCCTTGGCGTCATAGACATCGACCGCACGGCTACCGCCATGCACGTCCTTGGGGCCGGTGCGGCCGATCAGGACACCTGCGATTTCCTGACGCTCTTCGCCAGGTTCACCGCCCTGAAAGGTCTGGCCCACTTCGAAAAGCGCCAGATCCATATGTCCGCGCGCCTGATTGCGCGCAGCGGCCCGCAAAAGCCCCGGCAACAGCGAAGGCCGCAGGTCCGACAGGTCGGCGCTGATCGGGTTTTCCAGCTTGGTCAGGTCAGTCCCGCCACCGAACAGGGCCGCTGCGGCACCGTCGATAAAGGAATAGCTGACGCATTCGTTATAGCCGAGCGAGGCCGCCGCGCGCCGTGCCATACCCTGACGCAGCTGCGTCGGCGTCAGCACCGATTTCGGCACGCCATCGGTGATCCGCGGCATGGGCTTGCCCACCAGTTTGGTCAACGAGGCCACGCGCGCGACCTCTTCCACCAGATCGGCATCGCCCAGAATATCGGGACGCCAAGAGGGCACATGGGCATCGTTGCCATCGAGCCGGAATCCAAGCGCCGTCAACGTCGCGCGCTGTTCGGCCTCGGGGATATCCATGCCCACAAGGCTTTGCACCCGCGCGGGGTTCAGCGTGTAGCTGCGTGACACATCCGGCATCGCACCGGCCACCACCATGTCCGAGGCCTCGCCACCGGCCACATCCACGATCATGCGCACAGCGGCCTCAAGGCCCACCGGCGTATAGGCGGGGTCAACGCCACGCTCGAACCGGTAACGCGCATCCGAATGCAGTTTCAGCGCACGGCCCGTCAGCGCGATCTGGATCGGGTCCCAATAGGCGCTTTCGACAAAGACATTCACAGTCTCGTCGGTGCAGCCCGAATGTTCGCCGCCCATAATGCCGGCGATGCTTTCCACGCCCGCGTCATCGGAAATGGCGATCATGCCCGCGTCCAGCGCATAGGTCTTGCCGTCCAGCGCAAGGATTTCCTCGCCGCCCTTGGCGCGATGCACGCGCAGGGCGCCTTGCACCTTGTCAGCGTCAAAGACGTGCAAGGGGCGGTTCTGGTCGTAGGTGAAATAGTTCGTCACATCGACAAGGAAGGAAATCGGCCGCAGCCCGATGGCGCGCAGGCGATCTTGCATCCATTTGGGCGAGGGGCCGTTTTTCACGCCACGGATCAGGCGACCGCAGAACAGGGGCGCACCGTCGGCGGTGTCGGCGGCGATGGTGACGCCAAGCGGCGATTTGAAGGCCGCAGGGACGGGCGCGACCGTCTTGGTGATCAGCTTGCCCAGACCGCGCGCGGCAAGGTCACGGGCGATGCCATGCACGCCCAGCGCATCGGGGCGGTTCGGCGTAATGGCGATCTCGATCACCGGATCGACCTTGGCGGGCTGGTTCGCGGCCAGCCAGTCGATGAACTTTTGACCCACCTCGCCCGAGGGCAGTTCGATGATGCCGTCGTGTTCGTCGCTCAGCTCCAGCTCGCGTTCCGAGGCCATCATGCCGTGGCTTTCGACGCCACGGATTTTGCCCACGCCCAGCGTCACGTCGATGCCGGGCACATAATCGCCGGGCTTGGCCAGAACAACGGTGATACCCGCACGCGCATTGGGTGCGCCGCAAACGATCTGCTTGTCGCCCTCGTCGGTTTCCACCACGCAAACGCGCAGACGGTCCGCATCGGGGTGCTGCACCGCCGATTTGACCTTGGCCAGCGTAAAGGTGGCGAGTTTGGCCGCGGGGTTCTCGATCCCTTCGACCTCAAGCCCAAGGTCGGTCAGCGCCGCGGCGATCTCATCGACCGAAGCCTGCGTATCGAGGTGTTCTTTCAGCCAGGAGAGGGTGAATTTCATCGTTTCGTCCTCATTCTTTCCCGATCAGCGGCTCAAGCCGGCGTGCAGCGTCGGCACGTCCAACGCCGAGAACCCGTAGTGGCGCAGCCAGCGCAGGTCGCTGTCAAAGAAGGCACGCAGGTCGGGGATGCCGTATTTCAGCATGGCGATGCGGTCGATCCCGAGGCCAAAGGCAAAGCCCTGCCATTCATCGGGGTCAACGCCCGCATTGGCCAGCACCTTGGGGTGGACCATGCCGCTGCCGAGAATTTCCAGCCAGTCGTCGCCCTCGCCCACCTTCAGCGTGCCGCCCTCCCACGAACAGCGGATATCGACCTCGGCCGAAGGCTCGGTGAAGGGGAAGTGGCTGGCGCGGAAGCGTAGATCGACGTGATCGACCTCGAAATAGGATTTCACGAACTCTTCCAGCCCCTCGACCTGATGGAACATCGGCGTGTGGGTCTGGTCATAGTCGGCGCGATAGACCGAACCAGGGCAAATGACGCGGATCGGCGCGCCCTGCTTTTCCATCGTGCGGATCTGCACGGGTGAGGTATGGGTGCGCAGCACCGCGGGCGGGCGGTTATCGCCCTGCGCGCGACGCATGTAGAACGTATCCATCTCGGCCCGCGCGGGGTGGTGGCCGGGGATGTTCAGTGCGTCAAAGTTATACCAGTCGCTTTCCACGCGGGGGCCTTCGGCCACGGCAAAACCCATCTCGGCGAAAATCGCCGTGACCTCTTCGGTCACTTGGCTGATCGGGTGCAGCGTGCCCTGACGGCGGCCGCGCGCGGGCAGCGTCACGTCCAGCCACTCGGTCCGCAGGCGTTCGTCCAGCGCGGCATCGCCCAGCGCCATTTTCTTGGCGGCGAGGGCAGAGTTGATCTCGTCCTTCAGCGCATTCAGCGCAGGACCAGCGGTCATGCGTTCCTCGGGGCTCATCCCGCCCAGTTCGCGCATCTTGAGGCTGATCTCGCCCTTTTTGCCCAACGCGGCAACGCGCACGTCTTCCAGTGCGGCCTCGTCGGCGGCGTTTGCGATCATGCCGAGGTAGCGGCTTTTCAGATCGTCCATGCTAGGACCCCCTGCTGTTATCGGGCACCCTGCTATCACAGGCACCCCAAGACGCAAGAAGCCGCGAGACCCTTACAGGCCCGCGGCTTCTGAAACTTACCCAGTTAAGGGATTAAGCGAGCGCGGCCTTCGCCTTCGAGGCGATGGCGTTAAACGCTTCGGGCTCGTTCACGGCGAGATCGGCGAGAACCTTGCGGTCCACTTCGATGCCGGCCTTTTCGAGACCGTTGATGAAACGCGAATAGGTCAGCGTAGCATCATAGGCGCGCACGGCGGCGTTGATGCGCTGGATCCAGAGCGCGCGGAAGTTACGGCGACGTGCGCGGCGATCGCGGGTCGCGTATTGGTTGGCCTTGTCGACGGCCTGCTTGGCAACCTTGAAGGTGCGTGAGCGGCGATCGTAATAACCTTTGGCCGCATCAAGAATTTTCTTGTGACGGCGATGCGTGACGGTTCCGCCTTTGGTACGGGACATTTCTCAGCTCTCCTTAGCGGTCGTAGGGCATGTAGATCTTGACGATCTTCGCATCGGCTGCGGAGAGCGTCGTGGTGCCGCGGGCATCACGGATGAACTTGTTGGTACGCTTGATCATCCCGTGGCGCTTGCCTGCCTGAGCAGTCTTCACCATACCGGAGGCCGTCATCTTGAACCGCTTTTTGGCG
>JAHEBS010000156.1 GCA_024642145.1 Marivivens sp. | reverse complement strand
GTTTCGCCGCCACCGCCTCGCCGCGGTGGGCATAGGGGCTTTGACCCCAGACGCCCACCAGATCACCTTGGTGCGGCAGACCAAGGCGCGGGCCATAGCCCGCCAGCGTCAGGATGCGGCGCAGCCGCCGATCGCGCAGAAAACCGCCGTTGTAGAAAAAGAACCGCCGCGGAGTTTCCTCCGCGGCGGTCGTTTTGTCCTTTGGGACCATTACGGGCTGATGCCGGTCGCAGCCGCGGCGCCTGCACCCACCTGGGTGAGCGTGCCGGTGATGGCGGCGATGGTCTTGTTGAATTGGACGAAGGGTGCTTCGGTCACATAGACGGTGTCACCGTCGCGGATCGCAAAGTCGCGGGCCATGAACATGCCATTGGGCTGGGTCAGGTCCAGAACGTAGATCATGCGCTGCGTGCCGATCAGCGTATTGTCACCAACCAACTGGCGCGCAATCTCTTCGGGTTCGTTACGCAGCACAAAGACACCCGTCGGGTCCGCCATGTTCGAACTCAGGCCGCCGACCTGTGCGATGGCCTCTATGGCGGTAATGGTCTGGCTTTCAAAGGCGACGCGGTTTTGCGTGCCGGTGGCGCCCAGCGCGGTAAAGGTGCGGGTATCGCGTTCGACCATGACCTTGTCGCCGCCGCGCAACGCAATATCCATGGCGGGGTTGTCGTAGAGGTCCTTGAACCATGCGACGCCCGTCTGGTTGCCGCGCACGACCGTGATCTTGGCGATGTCGGGGCGCACGGTGACGCCGCCCGCATGGGCCAGCATGGCGGCCAAGGTGCGGGTCGATTGATCAATCGGGTAAACGCCCTGCGCGCCCACCGAACCCGCGACCGAAACGCTGGCGCCGTCGCCGGCAAGGCGGCGCACGATGACCTGCGGGTCGGGGGTCTGTTGGGCAAGAAAATCGGCAATGATCTGGCGCACTTGGGTGGCAGATTTGCCCGCAGCATGGATCGCGCCCGCATAGGGCACAAAGATGTCGCCGTTGGCGTCAACCTGCACTTCGTTGATTGTGGCGTCGTTCAGCCCGTTGCCGACCAGCAATCCGTTGTCCACGTTTTCCCAGACCGTCAGGCCCAGCACGTCACCCGGACGGATCGTGTCGGTGTTGGACAGGCCCGCGCCGACAAAGGCGCTGCTAAAGCCCAGCGAGGGGGTCACACCCGCGATCTGGTTCACGCGGTCATCGACCGCCAGCACAAAGGCATCGCCCTCTTTCAGCACCGAACCAGAGAAGATTTCGGACTTGTTAGGCCCCGAGCGGGGCAATCCGCAGGCCACAAGAATAGACAGCGCGGCAGCCGTGGCCACGCCCCTCATCAGGCGGTAATTCGTTCTTTTCACTGCTCGCTCTCCTCGACCCTTGCGAGGTCTGCCTCGGCGTTTTTTTGAAAATTAGCGGAATCCGGACATAATTGCTAGTAAAACCCGCTGCTTCGCGGCTGACTCTCAAGTTATGGTAGCGCGGTGGCGGACAGCTACTACTTAACGATTCGCAGCGGCTGTCGCGGCGCACTGCGGCCCAGTTTCAGCGCGTCATATGGGTCCACATCCGACAGCATCATATCGACGACTTCGCGCAAAAGCTGCCTGCGGCCCCGCGCTGAATAGAAACCGCCCGGCACCTGGCTGGTTTCCAAAAGATAGCGGCGATAGTCGCGATAGGCGCGCATATCCGGGCGTCCCGGTTCGGCAAAAAACGCGGGCAGGGGTTCGGTCGCGACGAATTCGGGTTTGGCATAAACCGCGTCGCCAAAGACCTTGAGCGGGATGCCCCGCCACAGCACCTGCTGGGCGGCGGTCGAATTGACGGTAACGGCTGTTCGGGCGTGGTCGAGTAGCTGGGCGAGCTTGCCGCCACGGACATAATGCACGCGGTCGGCAATGCCATGGCGGCGCGCCAGATCGCGGATACGGGTTTTCAGCGGGATGCGCTCGGATTCCAGCGGGTGGGCCTTGAAGACAAGGTGGTGATGGCGCGGGGCGCCTTCGGCAAATCCTGCAAGCACGAGGTCGATGAATTCCTCGGCCGTTTTGAAGGGCGAATGCATCTGGAAGCTGGCATCGTGATCCAGTTGCATCAGCACCAGATGATAGGGAAAGCCGCCGTGCTTGATCCGCGCGGTCGCCAACATCCGGTCAAGCCTGAGCAACGGCATCAGCAGCAACCGGCGCGTATAGGCGCGGGTTTCAGACATCAGGCTGCGGTCGCGATGCCCCTGAAAATGGCGGTAGTCGCGATTTCGAAACAGCACGAACCAATGATAGAGCGCGCCGTAGAATACATGCTGGCGCATATCGCCCCAATGGGCCGGCGGTTCTGGCACGTCGAGGTCGGACATCTCCAGCGCCTTGGTCATATCGGCAATCGAGGTTTCCATCAGCCGCGAGTGGCCATTGGTGCCGCCACGCTCGTAGGTCACCCACCACGGGCGCAGATAGCCTTCTTCCAGAACGTGGACGGCGATGCCCTTGGACTTGGCGATGGCGATGGCGCGCGCGTGGATGGGACGGGTGTCCCCGTAAAGCACGATATCGGTGATCTGCTTTTCATCGGTAAGTCCGGTGAAAAACGTGGCCCAGTGTTCGGGGCGGTCGCGATAGGCAATGTATCCCGCCGCGCCGAACCAGAACGCCCTGTCGCCCGCGTTAAAGCCCACACGCCACACCTCGGCCCCCGCCGCCTGCAGCATCTGGCCCAGTCGGTGGAAGAAGGGACCATGTGGCCCCTGCAGGAAAAGGAAACGGCGGTTTTGGCTCATATGCCCATCTAGCCTCGAAATCGTTGCCGATCTATCCCCTCCGCATGGCCGAAATAAGACCCGCGCATGACATCAGCCCGCCATGGCAGCTTGATCTGCGGCCTTGCGCAGGAGCGCCTTGGGCCGTAAGTGGGGCCGCGCCGACACCAGATCGGCTGACCCTCGGCGCTTTTGCGCGACCACTAGGCGACCCATACATGACCGTTTCGAACAACCAGCTCCGCAAGATGAAGTCCGCCGCGCGGTTCTATGCCGTGCAGGCGCTTTTTCAGATGGAAGCATCGGGCCAGACGGTCGAAGCGGTAACGCGCGAGTTTGAAACCTATCGCTTTGGCGCCACCTATGAAGAGGGCGAGATGCAAGAGGGCGATCCCGCGACCTTCCGCGTCCTGCTGGAGGGTGCGGTGAACCAACAGGCCGCAATCGACCAGATGACAGACCGCGCGCTGGTCGCGAAATGGCCGATCGCCCGTATCGACCCCACCTTGCGCGCGCTGTTCCGCGCCGCGGGTGCAGAGCTTCTGGGTCGCGAGACCCCGCCCAAGGTGGTGATCACCGAGTTCGTCAGTATCGCCGAGGCATTCTTTGCGGGTGGCAAAGAACCCAAGTTCGTCAATGCCGTGCTTGATCACATGGCGCACGAATCCTATCCGCAGGGGCTCTGAGCCTCTTCGCGGTCAGGGACCGATCCCACCGGATATCTAAGGCGTAAAGTGGCGGGAACCGCGGCAACCGTGGACGTTCCGTATTCCCGAGGACCTGTGTGTACAGGTGGGCGCCAGGTAGTAAGGCCAGGGCCAGACCAGAGCCAGCTCCCTCGGAGTTAATTAAGGCCACTGGAATTGGACGCTTGTCACGAGAGGGGCAGAACCCGCCACCGCGCAACCTATGCTCGTGCGGGGCGCCGCGCAAGGGCTGGCCGCGCTTGACCGATGTTCATGTATTGTTCATGATCCGCTCATGTCCGACGATGCCACCCTCCAAACGATGATGCCTGGCCAGATCCTTGCCCGCGGGGTCTGCCGGCATATGCTTGGCCACGGCTTTGTCACGGTCGAGGAATTCGTGCCCGAATCCGGCCTGCGGTTTGATGTTCTGGCACTGGGCCCCAAGGGCGAGCTTTGGGTGATCGAATGCAAATCAGGCCGCGCCGATTTCCGGTCAGACCAGAAATGGCAGGGCTATCTGCCGTTCTGTGACCGGTTCTTTTGGGCGGTCGATGCCGATTTCCCGACCGAGATCCTGCCCGAAGATACCGGACTGATCATTGCCGATGGCTATGATGCCGAAATCCTGCGCTTTGGCCCCGAGACGCCGCTTGCCGGTGCGCGGCGCAAAGCGATGACCCAGCGTTTTGCCCGCCATGCCGCGCTGCGCTGGCAGGCCGCGCGCGATCCGGGTGTTGCGCGCTTTGACTCGCTTTCTTGACAAAACCGGTGCCGCGAATTACCGACTAAATTACTCGGAAATAGGGGTGCGCGATGTTCATGGTCATCGGAAACGTCTTGTCGGATGCGGATTTGGCGCTGGTGCGCGGCGCGGTCGGCAAGCTCGATTTTGTTGACGGGCGCAGCACGGCGGGCCGTTTTGCCGCCACGGTCAAAGCCAATGAACAGGCCACGGCCACCGCAGCACGTGATTCGATCCTTGAATTGGTGCGCCAACGACTGTTGGCCCATCCGGTCTTTGCCTCGGCCGCGCGGCCCCTGCGTTTCGCGCCCATGCTGGTCTCGCGCTATCGGCATGGGATGGAATACGGGCTGCACGTCGATGATGCGATCATGGGGGGCACACGCACCGATCTGTCCTTTACCCTCGCGATCTCCGATCCCGCTGATTACGACGGCGCGGATCTGATCGTCGAGGATACGTTCGAGCCGCGCGCCGTGCGGCTGAACGCCGGCGATCTGGTGCTTTACCCATCGACGACCCTTCACCGCGTCGCGCCCGTCACACGCGGCGAAAGGCTGGCGGTGGTGGGCTGGGTGACAAGCCAGATCCGCGATTGCGGTCAGCGCGAAATGCTGTTCGATCTGGACCGCGCGGTGAACGAGGTCTTTGCCCGCGAAGGCAAGAGCGCGCTTTTCGATACGCTTGCCAAGACGCGCAGCAACCTGATCCGCATGTGGGCCGAGGTCTGACGACCTAGCGTTTGCCCTTGCCGCCCTTGGATGCGCCTTGCGCGACAATCCGTGCGGCCTCGGCGGCGGCGCGGATTTCCTCGGCGATTTCTTCGGCCTCTTCGGGTTCGAAATCCATGGGGATCTCGACACCGCCTGCTTCGACGAAAATCCGGACCATACCGATGTCTGTCGGGCCGATCTGCAGATTGGCTTCGATATCGCGTTCGGAATTGATGCTCATGGCCTGATCCTCATGGCGTGACCTGACCTCTGCCTAGCCCAAGCGCAGGTCGCGGGGCAAGGGCAGAACACTTGACCGACGACCAATCGAAGCGCAGACTTTTCCCGCTTTGGGCTGCCTTTGGAGGGGATCATGGCCGCCAGAGTATCCTTGCGCGGGCTCGAGCCCGGAGATGGAGGCTGGGTGATCGCCCAGCACGGTGCCGTTTTTGCCGACGAAGAGGGATATGACGCCAGTTATGAGGCGCTTGTCGCGCGCGTGGTGGCCGATTTTCTCGAGGCGCATGACCCCCATGACGAGGCCGGATGGATCGCGATGCGCGGCGCCGAAAAGGTGGGCTGTATCTTTTGCATCCGTCAGGATTTCGAAACCGCGAAACTACGGCTGTTTCTGACCGTGCCCGAGGCGCGGCATCAAGGCGTGGGCAAGAGCCTCTTGGCGGCCTGCATGGATTTCGCGCGCGCCAAAGGTTATCGGCGCATGGTGCTTTGGACCCATGCGTCGCATCGCGCGGCGGGCGAGCTTTATGCCCGCACCGGATGGCGGCTTGTCAGCCGTATCCCCGGCCACCAGTTCGGGCGCGATGTCGAGGATCAAGAGTGGGAAGTCATCCTTTAAGCGCCTGTTTGGCACTTGCATTCCTGCAAACCTGAGGCTAATTGCCCCCCGAGTGCCGCCTTAGCTCAGTTGGTTAGAGCGCTGGATTGTGGATCCAGAGGTCCCCTGTTCAAGCCAGGGAGGCGGTACCATCCCCCCTCAGACATCCCCGATCAGAACCGCGCGGAAATCGTTGACGTTGGTCAGTGTGGGCCCAGTGATGACCTGCGCGCCGATCTTGGCGAAAAACCCGTGCGAATCGTTGCGGGCCAGCGCGGCGGCAGGATCGAGCCCCATGCTGCGCGCGCGGATCAGAGTATCGGGGCCAATGACGGCGCCCGCGACCTCGGCCGCGCCATCGACGCCGTCGGTATCGCAGGCCAGCGCATGGATGCCCGCAGCGCCATCCAGCGCAAGCGCCAATGCCAGACAGAACTCGGCATTAGGGCCACCAATACCCGAGCCGCGGCGCGTCACCGTCAATTCGCCACCCGACAATAGCAGCAGCGGTGGATCGCCCGCCTTGCGTCGCTTGGCTTGGATCAGGGCAAGTTTGGCCTGTTGCGCGGCAACGGCGCGCGCCTCGCCCTCTAAGGCGTCGCCAAGCACCTCGACCATGCAGCCTGCGGCCCGCGCCGCATCAGCCGCAGCGGCCAGCGATTGGGCCGGTGCGGCTATGACGCGGTTTTCGACGCGGGTCAGGCGCGGGTCGTCAGGCGGGATGACACCTGAAGGACC
>JAHEBS010000155.1 GCA_024642145.1 Marivivens sp. | reverse complement strand
GTCGGCGCCCAGCGACAGAACCTCGGGGTCGGTGGGGTCCAGCGGCGGCACGCCCCAAAGCGATGCCAAGAGCCGCAGCACGGTCGCCGCATCGGTTGATCCGCCACCCAATCCGGCGGCGTGCGGCAAGACCTTGGTCAACTCGATCGTGGCGCCGATGGGCACGTTGTGCCGCTGCCGCAGCAGCGCCGCTGCGCGCATCACCAGATTGCGCCCGTCTGTCGGCACGCCGTCAGCAAATTGCCCATAGACCGATAGCGACATGTCCAGCGAACGGCGCACCTTGATACGGTCGCCGATGTCGGCAAAGACCACGAGGCTGTCCAGAAAGTGGTAACCATCGTCCCGCCGCCCTGTCACGTGCAGGGCTAGGTTTACCTTGGCGGGGGCTATGGCCTCAGTTAGCAGCATCGGCCGGATGCAGGGGCGGGGCCCCCTCTTCTTGCAAGACCTGATCCAAACCGACCTCCAGCTTGCGACGGATACGGGTTGCATCCGTCTCGTCGGGGCCAAAGCTGAGCGCACGGCGCCACTGGAATCGCGCCTCTTCCAAACGGCCGACAGCCCAGAAGATATCGCCCAGATGGTCGTTGATGATGGGATCGACGGGCAAAAGTTCGGCGGCGTGTTCCATCGGGCCGACCGCCTCGTCATAGCGACCAAGCCGGTAATAGGCCCATGCAAGGCTGTCTACGATGGCACCATTATCGGGTTGGCCCTCGACCGCGCGACCGATCAGATCCAGCGCCTCGTCCAACCGCTCGCGCCGTTCTACCAGCGAATAGCCCAGATAGTTCAACACTTGCGGATGTTCGGGGCTGCCGTCCAGCGCGCGGCGGAAATCGGACTCGGCGCTGGGCCAGTCGCCCAGACGCTCATAGCTGATGCCGCGCGCATAAAAGAGCCACCAAGCCTGTCGCGCATCCAGATTGTTGGAATCGATCGCTTGGCTATAGGCGCGGACGGCATCGCCCCAACGCGACAGCGCACGATAGGCGTCGCCAAGCCCCGAGGCCACGTCGGGTTCGCCCGGATAGAGGCGATCAAGCTGTTCCAGAACGGCCGCGGCCTCGGCGGCATTCCCGTTGCCGCGCAGGACACCGGCACGGCCCAGTTGGCCCAGAAGGTATTCCGGTGCCTGCGGGTCGATCCCCGAATAGGTCTCGATCGCAAGATCAAACCGCCCGAGCCGGTTCAGCAATTCGGCCGCCAAAAGCTGCGCTTGTGCATTGGCGGGATCCAGCGCAAGGGCTGCGCGTGTATAGACCAGCGTCAGATAGTCGTCGGACTCGTGGTCCAGCGCCAAAGACAGGGTGAAAAGCGCGTCCCCCAACGCCTCTCTGGGGCCGTTTACCGCGTCGAATGGCACGGGCTCGCCCGCTTCCAGCCGGAACCGCAGCTTGGCAATGGCGTCATCGGGGGCTGCCCCGAAAGCCGCGTCAATCAGGGCCACGGCTTCGGGGTTGCGTGACAGTTGGCTCAGCACCTGCGCGCGCGCTATGACCGAAACGCGCGTCATCTGCATCCCGTCTTGCGGGGTCAGCGACAAGATCGCTTCGGCCCCTTCGAAATCGCCCACCGTGGCCAGCGCCAGCGCCTTGTTGAACAGGCCAAAGGGTTTGAGCGTGGCGTTTTCGGTGATCTTGTCAAAGGCGTCCAGCGCCTCGGTCACGCGGCCCAGCCCCACCAGCGCCCAAGCCTGCGCCAGTCCGTCGATGAAAGGGCCAACCGAATGGCCGCTGTCGTAGATCGCCGCGATTTCGGCCCAGTCGCCGGCTGTGGCATCTGCCACAATCAACGCGGTCAGCGAAAGCTGGCTTTCCGTGCCTGCCTGCAACATCGACCGCGCGATGGGGGCGGTTTCGTCAAAACGCCCCAGACCCACCAGCGCGCTGATGGTGCTGTCTGCAATCACGGCGTCGGTGGGGTCGGCTTCCAGTGCGCGCAGGAAATAGGTGGCGGCACTGGCAAAGTCATAGGCCGCGCCCGCCTGTTTGCCCGCCAGATAGGCCCCCATATCCGGCTCGGCATGGGATTGCCCCGCTGCAAGCACCATAGCCAGAGCCGTTCCGCGTAGACCGCGAGTGAACCTCAAAAACACGTGAAATATCCTGTGCCTGCTTGTCACCTATCTAGAACGACGAAGGCGGGCCCGCAACTCTGCGGACCCGCCCTGTCACAGATAGGCGAGCTATGGCCTTACATGTTGGGATAGTTGGGTCCGTCCCCGCCTTGCGGCGTGGTCCATGTGATATTCTGGCTGGGATCCTTGATGTCGCAGGTCTTGCAGTGGACGCAATTCTGGAAATTGATCTGGAACCGCGGCCCGTCCGGACCCTCTAGCACCTCGTAAACGCCGGCAGGGCAATAGCGCTGCGCGGGTTCGGCATATTTGGGCAGGTTTACCCGAACCGGAATCGAAGGATCCGACAGCCGCAGGTGGCAGGGCTGGCTTTCTTCGTGGTTGGTCATGGCAAAGCTGACGTTGGTCAGCCGGTCAAAGCTGATCTTGCCATCGGGCTTGGGGTAGTCGATCGGCTTGTGGTCGGCGGCAAGGCCGGTGGCCACAGCATCGTTCTTGCCATGCTTGATCGTGCCAAGAAGGTTGAAGCCAAAGATATTGGCGACCCACATATCCAGACCACCCAGCGCCAGCGAAGCCAGCAGGCCGAATTTGGACCACAGCGGTTTGACGTTGCGCACGCGACGCAGGTCCTTGCCCACGGGGCCGGACCGCAGCGCCTTGTCGTAATCCGCCAGCGTATCACCCTCGCGGCCCGCCTTGAGGGCCGCATGGGCGGCCTCGGCGGCCTCGATGCCCGAATGCATCGCGTTGTGGTTGCCCTTGATGCGCGGCACGTTCACCAGCCCCGCAGAACAGCCCAGCAGCGCGCCGCCGGGGAAGGCGGTCTGCGGGATCGATTGCCAGCCACCCTCGGAAATGGCGCGGGCGCCATAGGCCACGCGCTTGCCGCCCTTCAACAGGTCCGCCACCACGGGGTGATGCTTGAACCGCTGGAATTCCATATAGGGGAACAGATAGGGGTTGGCATAGTTCAGGTGGACGACAAAGCCCACGTAAACCTGATTGTTCTCAAGGTGGTAGATAAAGGATCCGCCGCCGGCATTGCCGCCCAGCGGCCAGCCCATCGTATGGGTCACCGTGCCTTGACGGTGCTTGGCGGGGTCGATCTCCCAGATCTCTTTCATGCCAAGGCCAAACTTGGGCTCATCGGCATCGCGGGCCAGATCGTATTTGGCGATGACTTCTTTGGACAGCGACCCGCGCACGCCTTCGGACAAGAAGACGTATTTGCCCAAAAGCTCCATCCCCGGTTCATAGTTGGGGCCGGGGGTGCCGTCGGCGTTCAGGCCCATTTCGCCCGCGATCACGCCCTTGACCTCGCCCTTGTCGCCATAGACCAGCGCCGAAGCGGCAAAGCCCGGGAAAATCTCGACGCCCATGCCCTCGGCCTGTTCGGCCATCCAGCGGCAGACATTGCCCATCGAAACAATGTAATTGCCGTGGTTGTTCATCAGCGGCGGCATGGCAAAATTGGGGATGCGGATATGCCCCGCTTCGCCCAGCATATAGAAATTGTCCTCGGTCACGGGCGTGTTCAGCGGCGCGCCCTTTTCCTTCCAGTCGGGCATCAGACGGTCGAGGCCCGCGGGGTCCAGAACGGCACCCGACAGGATATGCGCGCCAACCTCGGAACCTTTTTCCAGCACCACGACGTTACAGTCGGGATCAAGTTGCTTGAGGCGGATTGCGGCGGATAGACCCGCAGGGCCCGCGCCCACGATGACAACATCGAATTCCATCGATTCACGTTCAATTCCGGCCATTGTCGTTCCCTCGGCTATGGCGCTTGGCGCGTTCAAAATATCTCGGACAGGGTTAGCCGAGCGTTTGGGCGCGGGCAATCGCGACGCGACGCAATTTCCGTGCGCGGCGACCATTTTTGCCGTTATCGTCCTGCTTTAGGGCCCATGCCCGTCGAAATACCCGCGCTGCGTGAAGTCTTGCTTGACTTCCCACCGCCCCTTTCGGTTATGCCGTTTGGGATCATCATTGACCAAAGGGCCAAGGGACGAATGGAAAAGATCCCGCTGACGCGTACGGGCTTCGACAAAATCGACGCCGAGCTCAAGCATCTGAAAACCGTGGAACGCCCCGCTATCATCGAGGCGATTTCCGAGGCGCGCGCCCATGGCGATTTGTCCGAGAACGCGGAATACCACTCGGCCAAGGAAAAGCAGTCCTTTATCGAGGGTCGTATCAAGGAACTGGAAAGTGTGATGTCGTTGGCCGAGGTCATCGATACCAGCCGCCTTTCCGGCCCCATCAAGTTTGGCGCCACGGTGCAATTGGTGGATGAGGATACCGACGAGGAAAAGACCTATCAGATCGTAGGCGAATACGAGGCCGATCTGGAAAACGGTCGCTTGAACATCAAGTCGCCCTTGGCGCGTGCGCTGATCGGCAAGGCGGTGGGCGATAGCGTCGAAGTCCGGACCCCCGGCGGCGACCGCGCCTACGAAGTCCTCAGCATCGACTATCACTGACAAGCCCCGCGGGGTGGCCAACATGGCAGACGGCGGCAAAAAGCCAGATTTCACCGGTCCCGCGCCGGCCGAACCCGCTGCGGGTCTGGCCGAGGTTGCGGCACGTCTTGTGGCGGGGCTGTGGCTGGTGGTCGCCTGCGCGGTTGCCCTGTTTTGGCCGAGCGATGCCGGACCTGTGGTGCTGGCCGCCGCGGTGCTGGCGCCCGCGATGGCGGCATGGGCCTTGGCCGAGGTTTACAAGACCCAGCGACAGACCTTGGCGGGGCACGCGGCGCTGCAACGCGCGCTGGGTAGCCGGCCTGCGGAACCCGCACAGAAACCCGCGGTCACCACCGTCACTGATCCCGTGCTGGAACGCCGTCTGACCGAAGTGCTGCGCGCGCTGCGCCAGAACGAAGCCGCGCTTGCCGCGTTGGCCGAGGCCGGACGCGCCGAACCCGTCTTGCCGCCGCCACCGCCCGCACCCGCTGCGACGCCGGTCGATGCCACAGGCCAAGTGGCGGGACACGTGGCGGAGGAAGAACCCAGTTTGGGGCTGGATCTGGGCGAGACGCCGGCCGGCGCGCCCATGTCGCAGGCCGAACTGATCCGTGCGCTCAATTTTCCCGATCACGAGGATGACGCCGAAGGATTTGCGGCGCTGCGCGTGGCGCTGGACGATCCCAAATGGCGGCAGTTGTTACAGGCGGCGCAGGATATCCTGACGCTGCTCAGTCAAGATCGCGTCTATATGGACGACCTCGCACTGGACCTGCCGCGTCCGGAACTGTGGCGGCGTTTCGCGGCGGGCGAGCGGGGCCGCGCGGTGGCGGGTCTGGGCGGGGTGCGCGATCGCACGGCGCTGGTCTTGGCGGCGGAACGGATGCGCAAGGACACGATTTTCCGCGACGCCGCGCATCATTTTTTGCGGCGGTTTGACCAGATGATCGTGGCCTTCGAGCCAGAGGCGGATGATGAAACGCTGGTCGAACTGTCTGGCACCCGTTCTACGCGGGCCTTCATGATCCTCGCGCGGGTTGCGGGCATCTTTGGCTAGGGCCGGATGCGGCGCTCCATGACCGCTGTGCCGCTATGGCCCCAAAGCCGCGCTGCCAGCCCGTGCAGGCGCCGCTCGCCCACTTTCGCAAATCCGCGTCGCTCATAAAGCGCGCGCGCACGGTCGTTGCCCGCCGCGACCTCTAGCCGCAAACCCGCCAGCCCCTCGGCGCGCGCCTCGTGCGCGGCGGCCTCGATCAGGCGACTGCCGATCCCGCGCCCGCGCGCGGCGGCGGCCACGGCGATGCCATCGATCACGGCGGCGCCACTTACCTCGTCACGCGGCAAGAGATAAAAGGCCGCAAGCCGCCAGAGCGCGCCAATCGGCCCGAATACACGCATCAGCGGCCCCAGCCCGACGCGCCAGAGCCGCCCGCGCGGCGTATGCAGGCCCACGATCCCCAAAAGCACCCCGTTGCCGTCGCGGGCGCAGATCGCTTGGTCGGGATCAAAGGCCTGTGCCAGATAGATCAGCGCCTTGTCACGCGGCCCCAACACAGGCCCGAGCTTGGGCGCGAATGCCTGCCAATAAAGCGCCGCAGCGGCCTGACGTTCGGCCTCGGCCAGTCCGCGTGTGATCTTCACAGGCCAAAACCCCCATAGGGGATGAACCGCACGGGCGTGCCTTCGGTCACGGTCATGGCATCAGACGGCAGGTCGACCAGCCCTTCGGCCCAAGCAAGGCCGGATACACGGCCCGATCCTTCGGAGGCAAAGACCTCGACCCGTCCGTCGCGGATACGCGCACGCAGAAACTCGCGCCGCCCCGCCTTTTTGGTCTTGGCGAAACCCGCCGGCACATCAAAGCCCTGCGCCGCCAGCCACGGCCCCCCTGCCAGCACGGACAAAGCGGGTCGCGCAAAGATCAGCGCCG
>JAHEBS010000016.1 GCA_024642145.1 Marivivens sp. | reverse complement strand
GCGGATTTTTGAAAACCGCCGCGACCGCGACACGGCAAACCGGATCGCAAGGGGTGCCAAACCCGTCGGTCTCGATCACCTCGCGCAGGAATACGATCTTGCGTGTCTGCGTCATGGGTGATCTCCAACTTTGCCAGATGACCCAAGCATCGTCCGAAATTTATGCTGCGTCGAGCATTTCACGAACCCGAGCCGAAGCAGATCCCGCGCAGGGTCCCCGTCGCCCCAAACCCACCCTCACAGGGCAACACAACGCATCAAGCCGATAGATGCGGCATGCGGGACCTTTTACGGGAGACTGATAAAAGTGGTGCCCGGGGGCGGAATCGAACCACCGACACGAGGATTTTCAATCCACTGCTCTACCCCTGAGCTACCCGGGCACGGGTTTTGCGGGGTTGGTGTCCCGCGTGGGTGGGGGCCTTCTAGACGGGGTTTGCGGGGGTGTCCAGAGGGGAAATCGCCTTGAAAGCACATTGACCCGCCCGCGGTCGCAAGGGGTTAATGCGCGCGCGGGTCCTTGGGCGGTTCAGGCGCGAAATCAGGGGTTTCGCCGTCTTCATCGTCATCCGCGCGGACAGGAATCGTATAGGCGCCGGTCATCCAGCGGCCCAGATCCACATCGGCGCAGCGGCGGCTGCAAAAGGGGCGAAAATCCTTGGCGGTTTTGTCGCCGCAGACGGGGCAAGCCATCAGACGTCCCCGATCAGCCGCGCGGTCGGCGCGCGTTCGCGTTTACGCTGCAACTCGAACAGGCCCATGGCGGTCCATCCCGCCAGCGAGGTTTCAATCGGGTCATTGCGGAACGATCCGCGCAGCGACTGTTCCACCTGTTTGCGCTGGCCTTTGGGCATCGGCGCAAAGTCGATGACAATCTGCCCGCCAAGGCCCTTGAGCCGCAGCACACGCGGCAAGGCACGGGCGGCCGCCAGATTGACCTTGAGCGCAGCGGCGGGCGAATTATCGGTGCCGGTGTTCACATCCACGGCGATCAGCGCGCGGGTCACCTCGACCACCATCGAACCCTCGCCCAGCGCCACCTCGGCCGAACGGATCGCGGCGATCTGGTCCAACAGCCCCAGACGGGCGAAACCGCCCGCCTTGGTTTCAACCTCGTCGGCCTGCCACTCGCGCCACGCCAGCCCGTGCGGGCCATCGCCCTCGGTCAGGGCTTCGGGCTCGCGGCCATCGGCGTCGGCCAAGACGGCACGCGCCAGATCGCGCATCGCGGCGATATCATCGCGGATGTCGTCGTCGTCAGCCCCCGCCGCCGCAGAGCGCAGGATCAGCCCCTCGCCCTCGACAGCGCCTTCGCTGCCCAGATCATGCAAACGGACGCGTTCTTCTTCGTCCTGTATCTGGCGCGACACGTTGATGCCGGGCGCATCGGGGGTGACGATCGCATAGCGGCTTTTGAACAGCAGGCGGTCGGTGACCGGCACCGCCTTGGTGCCTTCGGCAAAGCCCGTCACCTGCACCAGAACCGGCTCGCCCACCTTCAGACCCTTGGCCTGACGCAGATAGGCAGACCCGTCCGGCGTCCGCAGCATCATGCCGCCCTGCCCCTTGAACGGGCGGTCGCAGATGCCGCGATAGATTGCGCCCAGACGCGGCGCTTCGTCATCGTCGATCAAGAAATCGTCCAGACGCCCGTCCACGACAAGCGCGGCGGCCTCGCGGCCGTTGAGGTGATCAAGAACGATGGTACGGCCCTTCATTGGCCTTCTCCGTAAAGCTTGAGCCCTGCTGCGGTCAAAAGACCCGCGGTCTCGGTCAGGGGTAGGCCCACCACAGCGGTGTAGGACCCGTTGATCCAAGGAATGAACGCGCCAGCCGGACCCTGGATCGCATAGGCGCCTGCCTTGCCCTGCCAGTCGCCCGAGGCGAGATAGGCGTTCACCTCGGTATTCGACAATAGCTTGAACGCCACCTGCGTCATGACATCGGCGGTCCAGATGCGCGCACCACGTTTGACCGCAACGGCGGTGATCACGCGATGCCGGCGCCCCGAAAGCGCAAAGAGAAACGCAGCCGCCTCGGCCGCATCGGCAGCTTTGCCAAGGATACGCCGACCCAGCGCCACGGTTGTGTCGGCACAAAGCACGACCTCGTCCTCGGCCACCGGAACCGCCATCGCCTTTTCATAGGCGATGCGCTTGACGTAATCGCGTGGCAGCTCGCGCGGGCGCGGCGCCTCGTCGATTTCCGGCGGACGCACGGCATGCGGCTTGAGGCCCAGTTGCGCCAAAAGCTCCAGCCGCCGCGGCGAACCAGAGCCCAGAACAAGCTTGAGCCCGGGGGTCACCGGGGCAGTCGTCACTTGAAGCGGTAGTTGATCCGACCCTTGGTCAGATCGTAGGGGGTCATCTCGACCTGCACCTTGTCGCCAGCCAGAACGCGAATGCGGTTCTTGCGCATCTTGCCTGCCGTATGCGCGATGATCGTATGGCCGTTTTCCAGCTCGACCAGGAATGTCGCATTCGGCAGGAGTTCCTTCACGACACCGGGGAATTCGAGCAGTTCTTCCTTGGCCATGTGATCTCCAATCGAAATTATCCGCCAATCGCGGACGGCGCCTAAATGCGCCCGAAAAGGCCAGTTTTCAAGCGGGAAATCTCGGTCCAGCGCCCGCAAACCACCCAAGCTAGATATCCAGCTCGCGCGGCGGCCCCCAGCGGTCCGTCAGGCGCGCAACGATCTGATCGCGGCTCTGACGATAGCTGATCAACCGCTGCTCGCGCCCCTCGCCCAGACCCGTCGGGTCCAGAATGGGCCAATACTCGACCGTCAGATGATGGAACCGCGTCATTTCCAGCGCATGACGTTGGCTGGCGGGCGAAAGCGCCAACACAAGATCGAACGAGGTCAGATCGTCGCCCCATTCCATCATTTCCTCGAAAGACCGTGACCTGTGGCGCGACAGTTCGACCCCGATCTCGGCGCAGACAGCAATGGCGAAACCGTCGATCTCCAGATCGCTTTTGACGCCCGCGGACTGGATATAGCACTCGGTCCCGTAGAACCGCTTCATGATCCCTTCCGCCATGGGCGAGCGGACGGAATTATGGTCGCAGCAAAACAACACCGACTGCGGCAATAGATCAAAATTGCGGGTGCCTTCGTCCAAATCAGCCCCCGAAATGCAGGACGCAGATAAGGGTGAACAGGCGGCGCGCGGTGTCAATATCGACCACGGCCTTGTCTTCGAGCCGCTCTTGCAAGACCCGCGCGCCTTCGTTGTGGATGCCGCGTCGGGCCATGTCGATGGTTTCGATCTGCGAGGGTGGCAGGCTTTTGACGGCTTCGAAATAGCTGGCACAGATCTGGAAATAGTCTTTGACCACCTGCCGGAACGGGCCAAGCGACAGATGGAACTCGGCCACCCGATCACCGCTTTCGTTGGCGATCTCGAACACCAGACGACGTTCGCGGATGGCAAGCCCAAGATCGTAGGGCCCCTCGGGCGCGTCACGACCATCCCGCGCGGGCAGGGCAAAACTGTTTTCCTCGAGCAGGTCAAAAATCGCCACGCGGCGTTCCTGTTCGATTTCGGGGGTCGGCGCAGGCAGGCCGCTATCGTCGAGTGTGAGGCTGGCGATCCGCGACATCAGTTACTCCCGTTAAGACGGTCGAGCCTTGCCCTGACCGATAGCCCATGCGCCTCGAGCCGTTCCGAAATAGCCAGCCGCTCGGCCCCGGGGCCAAGCGCGGCCAAGGCCTCGGGCGACATCTTGGAAATCGTTGTGCGCTTGAGGAAATCCATGACCGATAACCCACTGGAAAACCGCGCCGAACGGGCCGTCGGCAACACATGGTTCGGCCCGCCGATGTAGTCGCCAATGGCCTCGGGCGTGAAGGCGCCAAGGAAAATGGCGCCGGCATTGCGGATTTTTGCCGCCAGCGCCTCGGGTTCGGCCACGCAAATTTCCAGATGCTCGGCCGCGATCCGGTCAGCCAGAGCCGCCGCCTCGTCCATATCCCGCACGATGATAACGGCGCCAAAATCGCGCCAACTGGCACCGGCGATCACGCGCCGCTCCAGCGTCCGCAGCCGCGCCTCGACGGCATCCACGACCTTTTGGCCAAAGACCGCATCGTCGGTGATCAGGATCGACTGCGCGCTTTCGTCATGTTCGGCCTGACTAAGCAGGTCCAGCGCAAGCCAGTCGGGGTCGTTATCGCGATCGGCGATAACCAAAATCTCGGAGGGGCCGGCGATCATGTCGATGCCCACCTTGCCAAAGACCCGCCGCTTGGCCGCCGCCACAAAGGCGTTGCCCGGACCGGTGATCTTGTCGACGGGGCTGATGGTTTCGGTGCCATAGGCCAGCGCGGCGATCGCCTGCGCGCCGCCCACGCGGTAAACCTCGTCGACGCCTGCGATCTTGGCGGCCAGCATGACAAGCGGGTTCATCACCCCGTCAGGCGTGGGCACCGTCACCACCAGACGGTCGACGCCCGCCACCTTGGCAGGAATGGCATTCATCAGGACCGACGAGGGGTAAGAGGCCAGCCCCCCCGGCACATAAAGCCCCGCCGCCCCAACTGCGGTCCAACGCCATCCCAGCGTCGCCCCGACGTCATCTTGCCAAAGCGCATCTTCGGGCATCTGCCGCGCGTGATAGCTGCGGATACGCGCGGCCGCGCATTCCAGTGCCGCGCGTTCCTCAGGGGTAACCTTGGCGCATTCGGCCTCGATTTCGGCCGCGCTCACGCGCAGCGCGGCGGGCGTAAGCTGCATGCGGTCAAACCGCGCGGTCAGATCGACCAGTGCCGCATCACCTCTTGCGCGCACATCGGCGATGATCCCCGCCACCACGGCGTCCACATCGGGACTGTCCTCGCGCTTCATGGCCAGAAGAACGCGGAACTCCGCCTCGAAACCGGCATCGCGCGTGCTGAGAAACATGGGCATGGGCGCTCTCCTTCCCGCCCGTGATAGCGGCTGCTTCGGGCAGGGAAAAGGGGGGCCAGCCCCCCTCTGCGCGTCCCGCGCATTCACCCCGCGGGGTATTTGTGGTCAGAAGAAGTCAGCCCACCGGTTCTTCTGGCCGCAAATACCCCGGGGGTGAGGCCGCAAGGCCGAGGGGGCAGCGCCCCCTGCGCTTGGGTCAGGCCCGATGGTCCGGCTGACGGCCCGAGGGCGCCAGATAGGGCCGCGTGACGTCCTTGAGCAGCACCTCGAGCGCCTCGACCTCAAGCGCGATCGCGCCGTCGCCTGCAAGGTTCAGCGTGACCCTGCCCGCAGCGTCATCCCCCGCGTGCCATTCGATCGACAAGAGCGACAAGACCCTGTCAGATGCACCAGCGGTCAGGCCCTGACTGCGGACATGCAGCACGTTCTCGACGACAAGCACCGCCTGCACCCGCTCGAACGCGCGCCCGCGTTGGGTGGCGGCCTCGGCGTCCTCCCAACGGAAGCGGTTGACCAAGAGCGCAAAGCGGCGCGCCTTGCGGTCATAGCGCATCTCGGTGTCGGGAAAGATGGCATCCTGAACGAGGGCCGAGATAACCTCGAGATCAGCCGCCTCCAGCGCCTTGAGGCGCAGGGGCCGTTCCACCCCGTCTTCGAAACGCGCGTCGTCCGTCACTCGCCCTTGACCCTTTCGATGGCAGCGCCAACGGCGCCGAGCTTGTCCTCGACATGTTCATAGCCGCGATCGAGGTGATAGACACGGCTCACATGTGTTTCACCCTCGGCGGCAAGCGCCGCAAGGATCAGCGAGACCGAGGCCCGCAGGTCCGTGGCCATGACAGGGGCGGCGCGCAGACGCTTGACCCCATGCACGGTGGCATGGCCGCCGTGGACCTCGATCTGCGCGCCCATGCGGATCAGTTCGGGGGCATGCATGAAGCGGTTCTCGAAAATGCGCTCTTCCAGCACCGAGGTGCCTTCCGCGGTGCAGAGCATGGCCATCATCTGCGCTTGCAGGTCGGTGGGGAAGCCCGGGTAGGGTTCGGTCACCACATCGACCGCGCGCGGGCGCTCGCCATTGCGGCGCACCAGCAGACCGGCAGCGGTTTGCACGATATCCACGCCGGCCTCTTCCAGTTTGTCGGCAAAACTCGCCACCAGATCACGGCGGCCGCCAAGGCATTCGACCTCGCCGCCCGCGATCACCGGCGCCAGCATATAGGTGCCAAGTTCGATCCGGTCGGTCACCACGCGATGGGTCGCGCCATGCAGACGGTCCACCCCCTGAACTTCGATCCGGCTAGTGCCCGCGCCGGAGATCTGCGCCCCCATGGCGACGAGGCAGGCTGCAAGATCGACAATCTCGGGCTCACGCGCCGCGTTCTCGATCACGGTGGTGCCTTTTGCCAGCGTGGCGGCCATCAGCAGGTTCTCGGTGGCACCTACCGAAGCGAATCGCAGCGGCACCACCGCACCCTTGAGGCCCTTTGGCGCGTCGGCGTGCAGATACCCGTCCTTGAGTTCGATCTTGGCGCCCAGAGCCTCGAGCGCGGTGATATGGATATCCATGGGGCGCGCGCCGATGGCACAGCCACCGGGCAGCGAAACCACGGCGTGGCCTTCGCGGGCAAGCAAGGGGCCAAGCACCAGATTCGAGGCGCGCATCTTGCGCACGATCTCATAATCGGCGCGGGTGGAATTAAGCCCGTGGGACGAAAGGGCCAGCACCTGACCGCCCTGCAAGGGCTGCACCTCGGCGCCAAGCGACTGCAAAAGCACAGACATTGTGCGGATGTCAGACAGGCGCGGGGCGTTGGTCAGGGTCAACGGCTCGTCCGACAAAAGCGTCGCCGGCATCAGCGTCAGCGCCGCATTCTTGGCCCCCGCGATGTGGATCTGGCCCTTAAGAGGCCGTCCGCCAGTTACATAAATTGAATCCACGCACCTACTCCTCGTCCTCGGTTTTTGCGGCTTCGTCCTCGGTCGAGGTCGAGCGCGCCTTGGCCTGTTCCTTGCGACGGGCGATATTGGCCTTGAGCGCGGCTTTGAGCCGTGCGGCCTTGGCATCGTTGCCCGTCGGGGTCTGGCGCTTGCTTGTCATGTGCAGCGATTTAATCGCACCTGTCCTTGACGTCTAGGCGCAGGGCCAAGGTTTTGGCGGCTCTGGTGCAGAATACCTCTTGCGCTCCGAGACGGGCGCGCTAAAAGGCCCGCCACAGGCTGCAGTAGCTCAGTGGTAGAGCACTCCCTTGGTAAGGGAGAGGTCGAGAGTTCAATCCTCTCCTGCAGCACCATCCTCAGAATATGTCGATTTGCCTATCCGGTCTCGATGACAGGTTGGGTCTTTGCCCGTCTGAAACCGAACGCCGCAACTACCTCACGAAACGGCGAAGGATGTTCTGACCGGAGACCACAAAAGTCTTGCCACCGAACTGGTAGGAAAAACCGTTCATCATCCAGTCCTTGAATCTGGGGGCAGTCCCTTCCGGTGCGATGTAATTGGCCTCGCGTAGAGGTGCATCACCCGACTGGTTGGGCGCCAGAATTCGCTCGATCGCAATGCGGCTGTTCACAATTTCGGCCATCGGCCGCAGCATATTGCCGTCGCGTAGGTTCAGATCGTCGAAACCCGGAAAATCCGTCGCAAATCGCCTGCGATTATAATTCAGGTTTTTCCAGCCATCGCCAAAAGGGTCATAGGTCGGCGCGTCGGTGCGCCTCAGGACCAAGGTATGTTCAATCAGCGCATGATACTCGAACATCTCGTCCTCTTTCAGCACATCGGCGAAAAGACCGACGCTCGGAATATGGACATCGTCGATGATCAGGAAACCGCCGTTACGCAGGTGCCGGTAGGTGAAGTAGTACTCAAGCTCTACGAACGGAAAGCCGTGCGGCCCATCAAGCAAGATGACGTCATAGCTGCGGAACTGCTGATAGAGGGGCAATGTGCGCTGGCTTGGGCCTGCAACAAACTCGATCGTGCTTTGGTCGGTCAAAGGGTGCTTTTCGAAAAAGGCCACGCTCGAGTGATCGCCCAGATCACGGTCGTCGCAGGCAAAGACCGTATGGTGATCCGAGAGGTTCGAAAACATCACCGTGGTCTTGCCGCATCCGGTCTCCAGCGTGTTTTTCAGGCGCTTTGGCAGAACCTGCTCAAGGCGTTCAAGCGTCGCATCGCCAAAAGCACCATGCTGGTGCTGGCGGTGCCGCAATTCGGTCGCCTTGAGGCGATCTGAAAAAGTCCGTTCCACGTTCACAGTGTCGATCCATGGATTTATTTGCCCTAAAGGACGCAATGGAACAGAAAACTCGGCAAATCAACCGTCGCCGCTACAAAGGGACTCGAGTTCTTCGCCACGACATATATCTATGCAGGTTCTTGGCATGGGGCCGATATCGAAGAGACATCACCAGAGACAAATGACCAAAACGCGACCCAATATCCTTTTCCTTTCCGCCTACTCGCCTTGGCCCAAGATTACGGGCGGACAGCTTCGTTCCGGATATCTTGCGGAAGCTGCGTCCAGAATAGCCCGCGTGCGCTTTTTGACCCTGCATGGCAACATCTCGCCTCAGCCTCCGCGAGGCATCGAAGAGATTACCCTGCGGCCGGACACAACCGCGTCGCTTTGGCCGCTACGCAACGCGGATAGACCGCTTGCGCCTGCCATTCCCGAATATCTCATGCGACGCATCAATCGGCATGTGGCCGAGTTCAAGCCCGATCTCATCATCCTCGAGCAGACCATCATCGGCGGGGCCCTCGAAAGCCTCGAGCCAGGCACTGCGCGCTTGATACTGAGCAGTCACAATTTCGACTCTGATCTCTTGCAAGGCGAACTCGAAAAACGGGCGGACGGCAGCCTGACCAAGTTGGGGCGTGCCAGACTTGATCGGGCGCTGGCGCAAGAAATCGGTATCGCGAAAGCCTGTGATCTGGTCCTGAGTTGTTCAGAGAACGATCGCCAAAGGTATCTGGCCGAAGGTGGTGTCGATTCTGTCGTGGTCCCGAACCCGCTTTCGAATGCCGCTGCCTTCGACATCGAGATCGACACCGAACGCTATGCGAACCCCGACGTGCTTTTCGTGGGTTCGATGCGTTACGCACCCAACGTTGCGGCCGCAACCAAACTTATTCGCGCGCTACGCAAACCGGTTGTCGATCGTGGCGGCAAAATCATTCTTGCCGGCAGATATGCCTCGCGGCTCGACGTGGAGGGCATTCATAAGAATGGTGTAAGCCTGATCTCTGATCCGCCCGATATCCTGCCGGTCTTGGCGTCTTGCGGCATGACGGCCATGCCCATTAACGAAGGTAGCGGCACGCGGCTAAAAGCCATCGAGGCTCTGGCAGCTGGGCTGGTGGTCATCGCGACACAAAAAGCCGTGGAAGGCCTCGAATTGACGCCCGGGGTCCATTATCTGCGCGCGGAAAGCGACGATGAATTCAGGGGCCAGTATGCTGCCATGCACGCAAATCCCGAAGAATGTGTAGCGATCGCATCCAAGGGGCGTGCCTTTGCCGAGGAAAGGTTTTCGCCAGAGGTGTTCGAAGCGTCGACCTTTGCGGCATTGGATCTGGCCCTGAAGGCAAAGCGCAAAGACCCAAGGAAAGAGACCCTTACCGCGCCAAGTTCGAACCGCCCGGATTTGGAAAATAGCAGAAGCCTGCACAAGCCAGAGCAACCTTGCCTGATCGGCACATTCCACAAGACTGGCACAACGCTGTTCAATAACATCTTGCGGCAATTGGAAAAAACAGCGGGATTGATCGTCTGGAATCCCGACCGTGGCCCCAAACCCGAGGCACAGTGGGATGTTTGTTTCAATTGGCATTCCAACTTTGGCGCGATCGACGTATGGCCCGAAAACCACCCAACGACCATTGTGGTTCGCGACCCGCGCGATGTGGTCATTTCGTCGGCCTATTATCACATGAAGTCCACGGAAGGTTGGCTTCACGTCGAACGGCCCGAATTCGACGGGATGACCTACCAGCAGAAAATTAATTCACTGGTCGATATGAAATCGCGGTTTCTATTCGAGATGGAACATACGGCCAAAGACAACATCCGCGCCATGCTGAACCGCAAGAGCGATCCGGCCTTTCGTGACGCACTTTTTGTTCGCCTCGAAGATTTGGTCGATGACGTCGAATTAAAGTTTTTCTCGCAGATTTTCAGTCACTTGAGCTTTAGTGGTTCCGGCCTGACAGCGGCATTGGATGCCGCGCACCGGATGTCGCTCTTTTCCGGCCACACCAACAAACATGTTCGCGACCCCAAGCCCGCACAATGGTTGTCGCAATTCGACGACGAATTGCACCATGCCTTCACCGACCGTTTCGGGAATGCCGCAGAGCGGCTGGGCTACCGCGCAGCCTCGTAAGATCGGCGCCAATCAAAAAGCCGCGACCCGAGGGGCCGCGGCTTTGTCAGTCTATCCCAAGCGCCTGATCAGGCTTCCCATTCCCACGGACGGGTATAGGCGCCAAGCGCGCGGGTCACGTCGGCATCGGTTGCGGTGCCAGTGCGACGCAGACGGGCGATAAGGCCGCGTTTCTTGTCTTCGACCACGTCGGCCACCTCGGCGGCGACATCGGCATGTGCCAAGGCCATGTCATAGACGCGCTTGATGGCGCGTTTGCGCAGGTCGGGCTTGAAAATCTTGCCGACGGCCGTCTTGGGCAGTTCGGGCAGGATTTCGATCGACTTGGGCACGGCCGCACGTTCGGTGATGTGGTGCTTTGCCCAGTTCATCAACTCGTGGACATCCACCGTCGCGCCATCGACCAGTTCGACATAGGCGCAAGGCAGCTCGCCGGCATGCGCATCGGGCTGACCGATCGCACCCGCGAAGGCAACCGCGGGGTGCCCTGCCAGCGCCTCTTCGATCACGGCGGGGTCGATATTATGACCGCCACGGATAATCAGATCCTTGGCGCGGCCTGTGATCCAGACGTAACCGTCCTCGTCCACGCGGCCCAAATCGCCGGTGCGCAGATACTGGTTGGCGCAATCCTCGCCATCATAGAAGAGCCCGTTGTTGCGGTCTTCTTCGGTATAGGTATTGCCGGGGCTGATGCCGGGGTTCGAAACGCAGATCTCGCCCTGTTCGTCGGCGGCGCAATCCTCGCCCGTTGCCACATTGACGATACGGACCTTGGTATAGGGGAACGGAATCCCGATTGAACCAACCTTTTTGACGCCATCGGGCGGGTTGATCGACACAAGGCAGGTGGCCTCGGTCAGGCCGTAGCCTTCGCAGATCGTCACGCCCGCGGCATGTTCGAACCGCTTGTACAGTTCCAGCGGCAGCGGTGCCGAGCCGCAGAAGGCCAGCTTGAGCGACGAGATATCGGCGTCCACCTTGCGCTGCATCAGCGCCGACATGGCCGTTGGCACGGTGATCATGAAGGTCACCTTATAGCGCTCGATCAACTTCCAGAAATTGTCGAACACGCCCTCGCCCCGATAACCTTGCGGGGTTGGGAAAACCACATGCGCGCCCGAGGCGATCGACGCCCCAAGGCTGACAATGGCCGCAAAGACGTGGAACATCGGCAGCGGGCAGATCTGGACGTCCTCTTCGGTGAACAAGAGCTTTTCGCCGAGCCACGCGTTGTAGATAATCCCCGAGAACCTGTGTTGGGCCACCTTGGGCGTGCCCGTCGTGCCGCCGGTATGGAAATAGGCGGCAACGCGGTCAGCGCCGGTGTCCTTGAAGGTCAACTCGGCCGGCTGGCGCATGATCGCGCGATGGAACTCGATGACTTTGGCATTGTGTTTGACGGGGTTCTTGGGGCGGATCAGCGGCACGATCAGCTTTTTAACGCCGGTCAGATAACGCAGCAGATCGACCTCGACCACGGTCTTGACATTGGGCGCATGGGCCACGGCCTCGGCCGCCTTTTGCGCCACATCGGTCTTGGGAAAAGCCTTGAGCGTGACCAGCACCTTGGCGTTGGTCTCGCGCAGGATGCCCGAGATCTGCGAGGCATCCAGAAGCGGGTTGATCGGGTTCACGATCCCCGCAAATTGCCCCCCCAGAAACGTCAGCACGGCTTCGCTGCAATTGGGCAGCAAAAACGCCACCACATCCTTTTCGCCGACGCCCAGTTCCCTAAACAGGTTGGCGGTCTGGATCGCGCGCTTGCGCAGTTCGGTCCAGTCAAGCGTTTCGGCGGGCGAATCCGCCATGCCAAGCAGCTGGAACGTCACGGCATTGCGCTGTGGAAATCTGGAAGCCGTCTGGGTCACCATTTCATAGGTGGTGCGCGGCGCGTTGCGCTCCGCCCATGGCTTCTCGTTTTCGATAGCCGTTTTGTCCGCCAACGTGGCATAGGTCATGCAATTTCTCCCTTGGTCGCGGCTAATCGGCCCATGAGGGCGTTCCGCGCGTCAAGCAAACATAAGAAAAACCGCAAATCCTTCAAGCGCACATTACGCGACAGGCCGGCTTACGCAGCGGAAATGCCATCCGTGAACTGCAGCCGCGCCAGACGGGCGTAAAGCCCGCCTTCGGCCACCAGATCATCATGGGTGCCGGTAGCGGCGACTTGACCACCTTCCAACACCACAATCCGGTCGGCCCGCTTCACGGTGGCCAATCGGTGCGCAACGATCAGCGTCGTGCGATCGCGGGCCAGATTTTCCACCGCAGTTTGCACCAAACGCTCGCTCTCGGCGTCAAGCGCGCTGGTCGCCTCGTCCAAAAGCAGGATCGGGGCGTCACGCAAAATGGCACGCGCAATGGCGATACGCTGTTTTTGCCCGCCTGAAAGCATCACGCCACGTTCGCCCACATCCGAGTCATAGCCATCCGGCAATGCCATGATGAAATCATGGGCAGCGGCGGCGCGGGCGGCGGCCTCGACCTCGGCATCGCTGGCATCGGGCCTGCCAAAGCGAATGTTTTCACGGGCGCTATCGGCAAAAATCACCGGATCTTGCGGCACCAACGCGATGTGGCGCCGGAAATCGGCCCGCGCCATGTCACGCAGATCAATGCCGTCAATGCGGATTGCGCCCTTCTGGGGATCATAGAACCGCTGGATCAACTGGATGACCGTGGTCTTGCCCGCGCCCGAGGGGCCGACAAAGGCCACCGTCTCGCCGGGCTTGATCTCGAAGCTCACGCCGTTCAACGCCGAAATGCCGGGGCGCGAAGGATAGGAAAAGCCAACCTTGTCAAACACGATAGCGCCTTGGCGGTTCACCGGCGCGGGGCGCGGGTCGATGGGGTCTTGCACCGCGTCTTCGGCATGCAAAAGCTCAACCAGTCGTTCGGTGGCGCCAGCGGCGCGCTGCAACTCGCCCCAGATTTCCGACAAGGCGCCGATCGACCCCGCGACCGTGACCGCATAGATCATGAATTGCACCAGCATGCCGACCGTGATCGTGCCATTGCGCACGTCATTGGCGCCCATCCACAAAAAGCCCACGATGCCGCCGAACGCCATGAAAATGACGATGGCCGTCATGATTGCGCGATAGGTGATCCGCGTCAGCGCCGAGCGATAGCTGGCCTCGGTCACCCGCGCGAATTTGGCGCGGCTCAGGTCTTCGTGGGTAAAGGCCTGCACGGTCTGCGCCGACAACAACTGTTCCGAGGCATCCCCCGACGAGGCCGCGATCCAGTCCTGGTTTTCCTTGGACAAGCGGCGCACGCGGCGACCCAGCAAGATCACCGGCACCAAGATCACCGGAATGGGCCACAGCACCATCAACGACATCTTGACGCTGGTCCAGAACATCAGACCGATACCACCCACCAGCATCAGCGAATTGCGCAGCGCCATCGAGGCCGAGGACCCCACGACCGACAGGATCAGCGTCGTGTCCGTGGTGATCCGGCTCAGCACTTCGCCCGTCATCAGGCGCTCGAAAAACGCGGGGCTCATGCCGATCATGCGGTTGAAAACGGCCATGCGAATATCGGCCACAACGCGTTCACCCAATCGGGTGACCAGCGTATAGCGCAATGCGGTCCCCAGCGCGAAAAGCGCGGCCACGCCGAGGGCCTGCAGGAAATACCCCTGCATCAGCGCCGCTTCCTCGGCACCGAAACTGTCCACCACCAAACGGGCCGCGATCGGCAAAATCAGCGATAGCGAGGCGGTAAAAACCAGCGCCAACAACGCCGCGATCACGGTCAGACGATGGGGTTTCAGAAACGGCCAGAGCGCGCCAAGCGAACCCACCTTGCGGGACTTGATACGGTCTAGCGCTTCGTGGGGGATATCGGCCATCTGGCGTTCCTCTTGCATAGGTCGTGGCCGAGATATGCCTCGGTGCCAGTCTGTGCAACCCGTGGCAAGCAAAGTTCAAGTCTGGGAGAGGTGGAGCGGGCGACGGGAATCGAACCCGTGTCTCTTGCTTGGAAGGCAAGGGTCTTACCATTACACAACGCCCGCTCGGGCAAAGCCGGACTTAGGGGATCGGCTTGAAAGGGTCAAGGTGCAAGCCGCACCGCGGACATCCGGACCAGTGTCAGGGGCAAGGCCGCTATTTCCTTCCGGCCCCTTCGCCACACGCAGGACATACGTTCCACATCTCGCAGCAAGATAGAACCCGGAACCTTATCTTTTTCAAGGAATTGTATATAGTTACCCGCTTCGCCTATTTTTGGTCAGAGAACATATGTTTCGATTCCATGAGGCCGCCATGCTGCTGACACCCATCCCTACCGACTGGATCCTCGGCCTGACCGGCGGGTTGATGATCGGCGGCGCCTCGGCGCTCTTGCTTTTGGGCAATGGCCGCATTCTGGGCGCAAGCGGCATTCTGGGCGGTCTGGTTGACGGAACCGGCAGCAACAACGCGGGCGAACGCGCGGTGTTTCTTTTGGGTTTGATCGGCGCGCCCGCCTTGGCGGTCTGGGTCTTTGGACGCCCCGAAAGCCACATTACAGGCAACCTCGCCCTTCTGGCGGTTGCAGGTGTGCTGGTGGGCCTTGGCACGCGGTTGGCCAATGGCTGCACTTCGGGCCATGGCGTCAGCGGCATGTCACGCTTTTCGCCCCGCTCCATCGTGTCCACCCTGATCTATCTCGGCGTGGGCTTTGCCACATTTTACGTCGGTCGTCACATCGCGGGGGCCTTTTGATGCGCAATGTCATTTCACTGTCGGCCGGTGCTATCTTCGGTCTGGGCCTGCTGATTTCGGGCATGACCGACACCGCAAAGGTGCAAGGTTGGCTTGATCTGGCCGGTAACTGGGACCCCACGCTGGCCTTCGTGCTGGGTGGTGCGATCCTGCCCATGGCTCTGGCTTGGCGCATCGCCGCCCGCCGCAAGATCGCGGTCACGGGCGAGGCCATCCCCGCCATGCCCGCTCAGGTCATCGACGCCCGCCTTGTCGGCGGCTCGGCCCTCTTTGGCATCGGTTGGGCGCTTGCCGGTTTCTGCCCCGGCCCCGCGATCGCGGTCTTGGCTTGGGGTGGTGCGCCCGCGCTGGTCTTCGGTCTGGCCATGGTGGGCGGCATGCTCGCCTTTGCCGGCCTCGAACGCCTCAGATCTCGGGTCGCTCTTCCGGCCTAGACATGTTCAGGGGCTCGATCAGTTCGGGCCCCTTGGCACGATTGGAATTGACGGCGGGCGCCACGCGAAACATCTCGATCACGCCTTCGGCGGGGGCCTGCATCAATCGCGCCGCACCCTTGCCCGCCTCACCGAGCCACAGGGGCCAGTTATCGGGCTCCACGATCACCGGCACGCGGTCGTGGATCGCCGACAGCGGAGCGGCAGCCTCGGTCGTGACAATGGCGCAGGTGGATAAGACCTCACCGTCAGGCCCGCTCCAATCCTGCCATATCCCCCCAAAAACCATGGGCCGTCCGTCCGCGCGCCGCACGAACCACGGCAGCGGCTGACGGCCTTCGGGGCGTTCCCATTCGTAAAATCCATCCGCCGCAATCAGACAGCGCCGCGCCCGACAGGCCGCACGAAAGGCCGGTTTATCGGCAATGGTTTCGGCGCGCGCATTGATCAGCAGCGGGCCACCCGTGGGGCTTTGATACCATTGCGGAATAAACCCCCAACGCATTGCGCGCAGCCGCCGCTGGCCATCTTGCGCCACCACAACAGAGACCTGCGTGGTCGGGCACACATTCCATTCGGGTCCTTGTGGCAAATCATTCGCCGCCGCAGCCCCGAAAAGCTGCGCCATCGCGTCTTGCGGCAGGGTGATAGCCATGCGTCCACACATGAAGGCAGATTGGAGCGTGCGCCCGTGAAATGCAAACCCCGCGCCAGGCGGAACGGGCGCGGGGTATTTATGGTCAGAAGAACCGACCTGTTTTCTCTTGACCCCCAATACCCCGGGGGTGAGGCCGCAGGCCGAGGGGGCAGCGCCCCCTCGCGCCCTCGTCGCTTATTGCGCGGCGAGGTTGGTGATACGGCCCTCGACTGCGGCGTCGGTGCCGCCCATGGTTGCGACGTAGTTCATGACGTCATTGGCCATCAGGTTACCGTTGCCCTGATTGATCAGCACATGGCCACCTGCCAATGCGCTATAGCCGTCACCACCGCCCAGCATGTAGTCGTTGGTCGCGACCTTGTAGACGCGGTCGAGGTCCAGCGCCGCGCCGCCGACCATGACCTCGCTGACACGCGAACCAGCCTCGGCGCCGGGATCGAAGGCAAAGGTCACGCCCGACACCTGCGGGAAGCGGCCCGCGCCCTTTTCGACCTGGCTCACCCCGTTTTCCAAGGCTGCAAGAACCTGCGCGCCGGTGATCTCGGTCAAGACCGTGACGTTGCCGAAAGGCAGTTCGCTCAGGATGTCGCGGCGCGTGAGCATGGTGCCCGCGTCATAGGTGCGGTCTGCGCGGATACCGCCGCCATTGGTGATGGTGAGATCGGCACCGGTTGCCGCGCGCATCGCATCGGCAATCAGGTTGCCCATCGCCGATTCCTCGCCCCGCACCACGTTGCGGCGACTGTCGAGCGGCCCTGATGTGGCGCCGATCTCGACGTTGAGGCTTTCATCCAGCTGGGCCGAGAAAGTATCGACCATGGCCTGTGTTTCGGGATCGGGTTCGACATTCGCCGTGTTGATAAAGCGGAAATTCGGCGTCCATTTGATCGACCTTGTGCCGTCATCCTTGACCGTCACCTCTACCGCCAGATCCACCGGCGACAGGAAACGCCCGTCGATCGAGGTTTCGACATAGGCCGTTATGCCGTCATAGGACGTCGCGTATTGGTGATCGTCACCCGACAAGATCACGTCGAAGGCGTGGCTGGCGATCAGCGCCCGATCGTTGGTCATGTTGGTTTGCACAACGCCCACAACCAGTTCGGCACCCGCCTCGCGTGCCGCCCGTGCCGCGGCGATTGCGGTATCGACGGTCGGCAGGAAGACCAGATCGCCGGTCGAGGCCACTTCGGGCGAGGTATCCTGCGCCACCGGAATCAGCGCCACCGAAATACCGCCCACATCCTTGACCATCACACCGCCCAGACCGGGCACGGCCGAGCCATCGGCCTGCGTGATATTGATTGCAGCCCAAGGATAGGCCGAGGCCGCCATTTTCTCGATGAAGTTCTCGGGGCCGAAATCGAATTCGTGGTTACCCGGCACGGCCAGATCGAAGGGCACGAGGTTTGTCAGATCGATCGTGTTCTGGCCCTTGTCAAAGCCGGACAACAGCGAGGGCGATAGCATGTCGCCATCCATGACGTAGATCGTATTGGGATTGGCGGCGCGCTCGGCTTTGGCGATGGCGTTCATCGCGGCAAAGCCTTCGTCGAATTCATAGATATCCCCCACGCCGAGCAAGGTGATATTGACCGTATCGGCCTGCGTGGCGCCGGACAGCAAACAGGCGGCGGAAACGCCGAGCAAAAGTCGGTTCATCAGATTTTCTCCCCAAGTTTCATCACAGAGTGAAAGCCTGCGCCCTGCGCCCAAGACCTGTCAATAAATCAGTCCGGCTTTCATCTTTGCTTGACGCTGGAACAAGCCTCGGCCATCTGGACCGCATGCTGATTTACAAGATTTTCCGCGGCCCCGAATGGGACCAGATGCAGCGCGACGGCGAAACCGCGGGCGCGCCCATCGATATCGCCGATGGCTATGTCCATTTCTCGACCGCCCAACAGGCGCAAGAGACGGCAGACAAACATTTCGCAGGGCAAGACGGGCTTTGGCTTTTGGCGATCGAGACCGAGGGCAAAGAGGCTGATTTCCGCTGGGAAGTCTCGCGCGGGGGTGCGCTTTTCCCGCATCTTTACCGCAACTTGCGGATGAACGATGTGGTCTGGTCGGCGCCTCTGCCGCTGGTCGATGGGCGTCATCGGTTTCCGGATCTGACATGAGCATCATCGAAACCCTAGGCATGACCGCGTTGCGCAGCATCGACCCCGAGGCGGCGCATGGCTGGGCCCTGAGGGCCTTGGCGATGGGGCTAGGCCCAAAGGGCGGGCCTTATTCAACCCCGCGCCTGCGCACCAATGTCGCGGGTCTTTCGCTTCCTAATCCGGTGGGTCTGGCGGCGGGTTTCGACAAGAACGCCACGGTGCTGCATCCGCTGGCCCGCTGTGGCTTTGGCTTTGTCGAAGTCGGTGCCGCGACACCGCGCGCCCAAGCTGGCAATCCGCGCCCGCGCCTGTTCCGCCTGACCGAAGACCGCGCCGCGATCAACCGTTTCGGTTTCAACAACGATGGGGCCGATGCCATCGCGCAGCGCCTGTCACGGCGCCCCAAGGGCGGGGTGATCGGGCTGAACCTTGGCGCCAACAAGGACAGCGAGGATCGCGCCGCCGACTTTGCGCGCGTGCTGGCAACCTGTGGACCGTATCTTGATTTCGCGACGGTCAATGTTTCGTCGCCCAATACCGAAAAGCTGCGCGATTTGCAGGGCGCGGCCGCGCTGCGTTCGCTTTTGGACGGGGTGATGGTCGCCAATGGCGCCTTGGCGCGTCCCTTGCCGGTCTTTCTCAAGATCGCGCCTGATCTGAACGCGGCGGAACTGGCGGATATCGCCAAGGTCGCCGAGACCGCGGGCCTTTCGGCAATCATCGCGACGAACACCACGATTTCGCGCGAAGGTTTGAAAAGTGCAAGTTCTGCCGAAAAAGGCGGGCTTTCAGGCGCGCCGTTGTTCGAAAACTCTACGCGCGTGTTGGCGCGGCTCTCAACGTTGACCACGTTGCCCCTGATCGGCGTGGGCGGGGTTTCCAGCGGCGCCGAGGCCTATGCCAAGATCCGCGCCGGAGCCTCGGCGGTGCAGCTTTATACCGCGCTGGTCTATGGCGGGATCAGCCTTGTGGACCGCATCACCCGCGATCTTGACGCGCTTTTGGCAGCCGACGGCTTTGCCAATGTGGCCGATGCGGTGGGCACGGGGCGCGCCGACTGGCTTTAGGCCGCGGTGCGTTCCAAGGCCGGATAGCGCAGGCCAAGCGTCAGCGCGCGGGTCAGGTTCAGCACCATCAGCGCCGCCCATAGCCCGTGGTTGCCCCAAAGCGGCAGCATGACCAGCACGGCCAGAACATAGACTCCGACCGATTCCATCGCCGCGCGCCGCATCGCGCCCGTCCATGTGGCGCCGATGTAGATGCCATCAAACATCCAACTGGTGATCGAGATCACCGGTGCCGCCGCCAACCACGGCAGATATCGACCTGCGGCCGCGCGCACCTCGGGGGCGGTGGTCATCACGTCGATGATCACGGGCCCCGCAAACCAGAAGAACACCCCCAGCACCAAGGCCCCGCCCCCACCCCACCATGATGACACGACCGCCGCCTGCCGCAGCGTGGCACGGTCGCGGGCACCTATTGCCGCGCCCACCATGGCCTCGGCGGCAAAGGCGAAACCGTCCAGCGCATAGGCGGTAATGCTTAGAAATTGCAGCAAAACCTGATTTGCGGCCAAGGTGACATCGCCCAGATGCGCCCCCAGAAACAGAAACGCCGTGAAACAGCCCTGCAGCAGAACCGAGCGCACCATGATATCGCCGTTCACCTGCATCATCCGCGCAATGCGCGCGCGGTCAAAAACCCGCGCCCAGTCACGCCATTGCCCGCCTGCGAAGGCCGCCCGACAAAGCCAGAGCCCAAGCGCGAGCCCCGTCACCTCGGACAAAAGCGTGGCCGAGGCGACGCCCGCGACCCCAAAGCCAAGGCCCAGCACGAACCACAGATCCAAGACGATATTCAGACCGTTCATCCAGACCTGCAGCGCCAGAACCGCCCGTGTGCGTTCGACGGCAATCAGCCAGCCTGTTAGCGCATAGATGGAAATCGTCGCGGGGGCGCCCCAGATTCGGATCGCAAGGTATTGGCGCGCAAGGCTTTCCACCTCGGTCGAGGCCGGCGCCACCTTGAAGGCCGCCCAAAAGAGCGGCATCTGCAACAGCACAAAGACCAGCCCCGCCCCGCCCGCGATCATCAGCGCCCGCATCAGGATCGCGCCGGTTTCCCCCAGATCGCCGCCGCCTTTGGCCTGTGCGACCAGTCCGGTCGTGCCCATCCGCAGAAAACCAAACACCCAATAAATCGTGGTCAGAATCACCGCGCCAAGGCCCACGGCGCCAATCGGGGCGGCCAGTCCCATCTGCCCCACGACGCCGGTATCGACCGCCCCCAGAATGGGGATCGTGGCATTGGACAGCACAATGGGCAGGGCAATGCGCAGAACGCGGCGCGATGTGACGGGTTCAGACACCATCGGGCGGCATCAGGAAATGACCCGTGGCCTGCACAAAGGGTCTGGCGTGATTGTCCTGCCATGCCTCGACGTGGACCGAGGCGTAACGCCGCCCCGACCGGTTGACCCGCGCCCGCGCATAGGCGTCACGCGGCAGGCCGGTTCGCAGGTAGTCGATTGTGAAATCGATGGTTTTTGGCAAACGGATGCGCCCTTCGGGCATGGGCGCGCCGCTTTCCATCCCCTCCCACAGGGTCAGCCAGCTAAGCTGGACGATGGCCGAGATTTCCAGAAATGCGGCCGAGGCCCCGCCATGCAGCGCAGGCAGCATCGGGTTGCCGATCAGTTGTTCGTCAAAAGGCATGACCGCAGTCAGCTCGTCACCGCGCCGGTCGAAATGGACGCCCAACAGGCGCGCGTATGGGATTGACCCCGCCAGCCGCGCCAAGGCGGCGTCGCGGCGTTCCTTGACGACCTGAACGGGCTCGGGGGGTTTGCGGCTCATGCTCTTTTCCCCATCAGTTCCACCGAAAACGCACCGCTTGCCGTGGCGACCGGCAGGTCGCGGTTGTCATCGAATGCCTGCGCGCGGATAAACGCCACCGTATGGGTCATGTGATAGCATTCCGCCCGCGCAAGAATGGTCTGCCCTGGTGTGGCCGCGCGCATATAGTCAATCCGCAGATCAAGCGTGGCGGTGGTGATCGCCTGCAAGGGATGGGCAAAGATCGCCAGCCCCCCGCAGGTATCCATCAGGGCCGACACCGCGCCACCGTGAATCACGCCGGTTTCTGGATCGCCAATCAGCTTGGTGTCATAGGGCATTTCCAACTCGGCCACGCCATTGGCCATAGCCACGACATTCATCCCCAAAAGTCGCCCATGCGGCAACGCCGCTACGAATTTACGGGCGAAGTCCAGACCGCGTTCCATATCCTTCTCCGGCGCAAAGCGTCTTGTCGCCAACCTTGGCCGCTTCGACGCCCGCTGCAAGCCCTTAAACCCGTTCTGCCCTGTTGCGCGCTGCAATGCAGCACCTATAATCACCCTTGCTGAGAGGTGCCGATGACCATTGTCCGCCTGAACTTCAAGGAAATGTGCGCGCGTTTCGACGTGACGCCGAGGACGCTTCGTTATTACGAATATATCGAGCTTTTGGCCCCCGAACGTCAGGGTCGCCAGCGGTTCTACAGCGCGCGCGAGGTCGCACGCATGACCTTGATCCTGCGGGGCCGCAGCTTTGGCTTCAGCCTCGAGGAAATCCGCCAGTGGCTCTTGATCTATGGCACCGAAGGGTCCCGCCAGCAAAGCGAGCGTCTGGTCGAAATGTCCCAACGGCAGCTCAAGGTCCTCAAAGAGCAGCGCGCGCAGTTGGATCTGACGATCAACGACCTTGAAAACGTCCTGTCGGAATCGAAGGCAGCCCTAGGGTAAGCTGTGACGTCACGTTACGTTTACGTAAACGTCAATTTGACTTGAAATAGAGTCGCGACAACAGCAATTTCTTGCCGTGACCTTGCCGGAGGTATCCGATGTCCGAGACTTATATGACGATCCGCGAGATGTGTGACGCCTTCGACGTCACGCCGCGGACGCTTCGGTTCTACGAATCCAAAGAACTGATTTCGCCCCATCGCGAAGGCCAGCGCCGTCTTTATTCGCGCCGTGACCGCGCGCGGGTCAAGCTGATCCTGCGCGGCAAGCGTTTTGGTTTCAGCCTCGAGGAAATCCGACAACTGCTTGAACTTTACGGCATCGGCGATGCCCAGCAGTTGCAGATCACCCGCACGCTCAATCTGGCGCGCAACCGGCTGGAACAGATGCAGTCGCAGCACGCCGAACTGGGTCTGGCCATTGATGAATTGAACGACCTGATCACGCAGGCCGAAACGGGCAAGCCGCGCGCTTTCCCTGAAAACTGATGACGAATTAAGAGGACCGCCCCCATGGCTAACTACACCGCCCCTGTCAAAGACCTGCAGTTTCTGTTGCACGACATCCTCGAAATGTCCGTCTCTGGCATGGACGGGTTCGACGAGTTGGACCGCGATTTCACCGGTGCCGTTCTGGAAGAAGCCGGCAAGGTCGCCTCGGGCGTGCTGGCGCCGCTGAATGCCGTGGGCGACGTTGAGGGTTGCGTTCTGGAAAACGGCGTGGTGCGGACCCCCAAGGGTTTCAAAGCGGCCTTCGCGACCATGCGCGACGGCGGCTGGACCGGCCTTGATTGCGACCCCGAATACGGTGGTCAGGGCATGCCCTATGTGCTGGCCTCGGCCGTGGGCGAGATGTTTGTTTCCGCCAACATGGCCTTCAACATGTATCAGGGCCTGACCCATGGCGCCTATTCGGCGATCCATGCCCATGCCAGCGAAGCGCTGAAGGCCAAGTTCCTGCCCAAGATGGTGTCCTGCGAATGGACCGGCACCATGAACCTGACCGAGCCCCATTGCGGCACCGATCTGGGCTTGATGCGCACCAAGGCCGAACCGCAGGCCGACGGCAGCTACAAGATCACCGGCACCAAGATCTTTATCTCGGCGGGCGAACACGACCTGTCGGAAAACATCATCCACCTTGTTCTGGCCAAGATCGTCGGCGGGCCCGAAGGGATCAAGGGCGTCTCGCTGTTCATCGTGCCCAAGTTCAACGTCAATGATGACGGCTCGCTGGGGTCGCGCAACGGCGTGGCCATTGGCAAGCTTGAAGAAAAGATGGGCATCCACGGCAACTCGACCTGCGTGATGAACTTTGAAGGCGCCACCGGTTATCTGGTGGGCGAGGCGCACAAGGGTATGCGCGCCATGTTCACCATGATGAACGAGGCCCGTCTGGGTGTGGGCCTGCAAGGCTATGCACAGGCCGAAGCCGCCTATCAGCACGCCGTGGCCTATGCCAAGGACCGCCTGCAGGGCCGTGCCGTGACTGGCGCCGCCAACCCCAAAGGCCCCGCTGACCCGATCATCGTCCACCCCGATATCCGCCGCTCGCTGATGGACCAGAAATCCTTTGTCGAAGGCGCACGCGCGCTGACGCTTTGGGGTGCCATGCAGATCGACCGCGCCCATAAGGCGGGTGACGCGCAGGCGGACGCCATGATTTCGCTGCTGACGCCGGTCATCAAGGGTTTCCAGACCGACAAGGGTTTCGAGATGTGCGTGGCCGCACAGCAGGTCTTTGGCGGCCATGGCTACATCGAAGAAACCGGCGCCTCGCAATTTGTGCGCGATGCGCGCATCGCCATGATCTACGAAGGCGCCAACGGCGTGCAGGCCCTTGATCTGGTCGGTCGCAAGATCGGTCAGGATGGCGGCAAGGCCATGATGGCGCTGATCGACATGCTCAAGACCTTTATCAAGGAAAACGAGGGCGACGCCGAGTTCAAGGCCCAGTTCCTCGACCCGCTGAAAGAGGCCTCCAAGGGTCTGCAGGGCGCGGCCATGTACTTTGTGCAAGCCGGCATGAAAAACCCCAATGATGCGCTGGCGGGTTCGACCGACTTCCTGCATCTGCTGGGTCACGTCTGCCTTGGCTATATGTGGGCGCGCATGGCCAAATCGGCCCGCGCCGCGCTGGCCGAGGGCCGCGGCGACGCGTCGTTCTATCAAGCCAAGATCGTGACGGGACGTCACTACATGACACGGCAACTTCCTGCGGTAGCAATGCATCTGGCACGTATCACCGCGGGCGGCGAAACTGTCATGGGTCTGACAGAGGACCAGTTCTAAGGAGAACCCGATGCCCAAGCGCCTACGTCTGACACGCCGCTTCCCTGTCGCCATGACCGAGGACGGCTATCGCAGGCTGAGGCGCTTCGCGGCTGAGGCGGGGCTGGATGAAGGCGAGGCGCTGTCGTTTCTGTTCGAGAATTTCGACAGCGTCATTGACGAAGATACTTTCGGCCACAGGCTCAGGCTGTTCAACGCCGAGCTTGAGGCGCGCAAGCGTTAGGGAGACAGGGCATGACCGGTAAACTCTATTGCTTTGGCGAAAGCGGCAACGCCTACAAGGCGGCGCTGACCTTTGATCTGGTGGGCATTCCATGGGAGCCCGTCTTCGTCGATTTCTTTAAGGGCGAGGCCCGCAGCCCGGCCTTTCGCAAGATCAATGTGATGGGCGAGGTGCCTGTCTTTGTGGCCGATGATGGCGAGGTGATGACCCAGTCGGGCGTCATGCAACTCTGGGCCGTGGAACAGACCGGCAAGCTTGGCGGCAAGACCCCTGCCGAGGCGCGCGAAGTCATGCGCTGGCTCTTGTGGGATAACCACAAGATGTCATCGCAGATCGGCACGTTGCGGTTCGTGCAGAACTTTCTTGCGCCCGAACACCGTTCGGCGGACGTGATCAAGTGGATCGCGGGCCGTGTCAGGGTTGCCTATAAAACACTCGAACAGCACCTCGAGGGCCGCGACTGGCTGGTTGGCGACGGGCCAACCATCGCAGATCTGGCCTGCAGTTCTTATCTCTATTACCCCGAGCCTTTTGGCTTTGACCGCGACGAATGGCCTGCGGTTGCGCATTGGCTCGACAATATCGCCGCCCTACCGGGCTGGCGCCACCCCTACGACATGATGCAGCGGGCGTTTCCGACCGCGAAAGAGGAGTGACATGACCGAAGCCTATATCTACGACGCGATCCGCACACCGCGTGGCAAGGGCCGCGCTGACGGCAGCCTGCACGAAGTGACCTCGCTGACCCTTTCGGCAGGCGTTCTTGACGCGCTGAAAGAGCGTAATGGTCTGGACGGCCATGTCGTAGAGGACGTGATCTGGGGCAACGTCACCCAAGTCGGTGAACA
>JAHEBS010000154.1 GCA_024642145.1 Marivivens sp. | reverse complement strand
GCGTATCCTTGATTTCACCTATGCGCCGGGCGACCGCCTGCCGCGGGACGAAGATCTGGCGGTCGAATTCGGATGTGCGCGGTCCACGGTCCACCGCGCGATGCGTGCGCTGGCCGACAACGGTCTTGTCGAGCGGCGTCGCAAGGGCGGCACCACCGTGCATGTCGAACCTGTCACCCGTGCCACGCTGGATATTCCGGTGGTGCGGCGCGAGGTCGAAAACCGCGGGGCGGCCTATGGCTACCAACTGGTTGACGAATTGCGTGAAGTAACCCCGCCCTCGATCGCCGCAAGCCTTGGCCTGCGCCGCCCGACCGAGATGCTGCATGTCCGCGCGCTGCATATGGCCGATAACCGCCCCTTTGTCTTCGAGGACCGCTGGATCTGCGTCGATACCGTGCCGGAAATCGTCGAGGTCGATCTGGCGTTCGAAAGCGCCAATGAATGGCTTTTGCGCAACCGCCCCTATAGCCGCTGCGATCTGCGTTTTTACGCCAAGAATGCCAGTGCCGATGAGACACGGATCCTTGATGTTGCAACTGGCGCTGCCCTGTTTGTGACCGAACGCACGACATGGATTGGCGACGAGCCCATTACATTTGTCCGCGCCATTGCCGCGCCGGGCTATCACATCGCCACCCAAATCTAGCGCTCAGGGGCAACGTGCCACGCCCATGGCGATCAACTCGCGTCCGGTTTTGCGGACAAACCCGACCGTGACATAGCGCGCCTGGTCCAGATACCAGTCGCGGATGGCGGGCGGATAATAGCTGGCGATCAGGCGTGACCAACGGTCGAATTCGTCGGGTGGCAAGACCAGACCCGGCACCTTGATGGCTGGCCCGTGAAAACCGAAAACCGTCGTGGGTTTGACGCAGGCATTTGGCAGGCCCAGAAACATGGTGCAGGACGACCAGCAATGCCCCGGCCCAAGGATCACCGGCCGCCCCGAGGCGCGGAGGGCGTCGACCTCGGCCGCGCGGACAGTGACCGAGCCGCCCCTATCCTCACGGATCACCAAGGCCGGTTGCGTGACCGCCAACAAAACCTGCGCTTGTGCGGTTATTGCCAAGTGCGGTTGTAGCCACATGGCCAACGCCGCGAGGCAGTAGACAAGACCTTTCGTGCGGCGCGCGCCAGCGGCGCGGCCCTGCCCAGACAGCAGTGCATGCATTTCTCACCCCATTCACGGGGCAAGACTTGCGGACATCCTACCCCTTCCACCGAGGTGATTAGGCAGACAAAGCCGTGAAGATCGGGTTATGCCGCCGTCTGGATTTTGGCCCAAGACGGCGGCATTTGACTAAACCTAGCCGCGTTCGAAACCGCGCTGGCGTTCCCAGTCAGTGACCACCCGGTTATATTCGCGCACTTCCCAACGGGCCGCATGCACATAGTGGTCAACGACATCGTCGCCAAAGGCGCCGCGCATGAAGGCACTGGTATCAAGCGCCTGCGCCGCATCGGCCAGCGTGCGCGGCAGTTCCGCGACATCGCCATCCTTATAGACATCGCCCGTGGTGGCCTCGCCCGGGTCCATCTGGCGCTCGATCCCGTCAAGACCTGCCGCCAAAAGGGCAGCACAGGCCAGATAGGGGTTCAGATCGGCGCCACCGATGCGGCACTCGACGCGCACCGATTTGGTCTCTTCGCCGCAAACGCGGAAACCCGCGGTGCGGTTGTCGATTGACCAGACGGCTTTGGTCGGCGCGAATGTGCCAGGGGCAAAGCGTTTGTAGCTGTTGATATTGGGGGCCAAGAACGCGGCAATTTCAGTCACATGGGCCAATTGCCCCGCCAGATAAGCGCGCATCAGGTCAGACATGCCCCAGTCGCGATCAGGGTCAAAGAACACGTTCTTGCCGTCTTGCCAAAGCGATTGGTGGATGTGGCTCGACGAGCCGGTATGTTCATGGTCGTATTTGGCCATGAACGTCACCGAGGCACCGTGGCTCTGGGCAATTTCCTTTACGCCCAACTTGATGATCGCATGCATATCGGCGGTATCAAGCGCGTCGGAATACTTGGCGTTGACCTCTTCCTGACCTGCATCGGCCTCACCTTTGGAACATTCAATAGGGATGCCGGCGTCATAAAGAAGGTTGCGGATATCGCGCATGATCGGCTCATCGCGCGATGTGCCCATGATGCCGTAGTCGCAGTTATAGCGCGAAATCGGCGTGGGATTTTGATAGCCGAGGTCGAACATCTCGGCGAAGCTTTCCTCGAACAGGAAGAATTCCAGTTCGGTCGCCATCACGGGCTCTAGCCCCAAGGCGCGGGCGCGCGCGATCTGGCGCAGCAGCATGTTGCGCGGGGCATGGGCCACGGGTTCATGGGTGCGGTGATCCAGGAGGTCGCACATCACCATGGCGGTTCCCGGTGCCCAAGGCACGATCCGCAGCGTGGCAAGGTCCGGCTTCATCACGAAATCACCGTAACCGCGGCTCCATGACGACGAGGCATAGCCCTGCACCGTCTTCATCTCGATATCGGTGGCAAGCAGGTAATTACAGCAATGCGCCTCGTGATAGGCGCTTTCGATGAAATGGCGGGCATGGAAGCGCTTACCCTGAAGGCGGCCCTGCATATCGCAGATACAGGCCAGCACAGTGTCGATCGCGCCGGCCTCCACGGCGGCCGTCAATTCTTCAAACGTCAAATTCGCAGGCATTTGGTCCCCTTGTCCGGTCTCTGCCGGACGATATTTTGAAACAACGCGGGCCGTCTGGCCCGACGCTGAATACGCTATCTTGCCGCCATGACGGCGCATAGGGGTGGCGCAAACTGGCACTATCGCTGCCAGAAATCTGCATCTGTCACATAAAGGGGTAAGGTCGTCGGGATTAAAGCAGTTGACCGAGCAAATCGTGGAAAACCTTGAACACCTCGTCGCGGGTCAGGATTTCTTTTTCGGTAATGCGGTCTTGCATGATCAGACGGAACAGGCCGTCCAAGAGGGCATAGGTCAGATAACGCGAGGTGGTGGGCGGCGAACCCGCGCCGCGCATGGCCAAAGCCACGATATCAATCAGGTTGCCTTCGAGTTCGTCGACAATGGGCCTGAAACTGACGTCAAACATCGCCTGATTGCGGATGTCATACCACAGCCGGTGGGTCGATTCACGATCCACGATAGACACGGTCAGCGCCTCGGCGAAATGGGCGATCACCTCATCGCGGCCCTCGGCCATTTCCAGAGCCGCGGTCATCTCGGCCACGAACTCTTTCTTGTAGATACTGACGCAGTGGATGATGAGGTCGGATTTGTCCTCGAAATAGTAATGCAGCATCCCAAGCGACAGGCCGGAATTCTCGGCAATATCGCGCAGGCTGGTATTGGCATAGCCCAATACCTTTAGCGCCTCGAGCGCGCTCTCGGCGATCTGTTTTTTCTTGTCGTCGCGTTTGTTGCTCTTACGCTCGACGCGCGCAGACAGTTTCGTGACCATATCGTTCATGGCACATTACCTAGGACGAAGAAGGGGCGCAGACAAGTCCGCGCCCCCATTCTGTCAACCCAGCAAAGCGTGGTAAAAAATCGCAGGCAGTTTGAACCATGACGGCTTATACTGGAACGCTGTCAAAAGCCTGCCCACCTGATGCTGACGACGGTTGGTGATGAACCATGGCGGCTTGGGCAATAGCGTGAACTGACCCGACAGGATCCCACGCGGGAAAGGCCGCCACGGCTGTTGTAGAACCACGCGTTCGGTATCTTCAAACATGAAGGTGTTATGCGCGGTGCCGATACCGGATTGCACATCCTCGAGCGTGTGGCCCGGGAATGCACCCCAAGGGCAGGCGGTGACAAGAAAGCCGATGCCCGTCCAGCCGTTGATGGCGATCGTGCCATAGCGGAAATCGGCGATGATTTCCTCGAACCGCTTTTTGCCGATCTGGCGGATGGTGCGCGGATGAATGATGATATTCGCGCCGAGCGTGCCATAGAGATGATCGTTTGCCCAGTTGATCGCCTCGACCAGATAGGTTTCGGGGTCAGGGTCGTTGACGGTATGGACCGACAAAGCCGGCGCAAAGATTTCGTTGTTGCGGAACCAGTCGCCATCACCCACTTCGTTGATGATGCAGGCAGGCGCCTCGCCGCGATGCACCTTTTCAGCGGCTTTGGTGTTGCTTTCGAACAGCTTCAGGCGGTCATGGGCGCCGGGGTAATAGGCGTGGCGGGTCGAACCGGATAGCTCGGCCTTGAGGTTGGTCATGAAAGCATCGCGCTTGTCCCAAGCCTTGGGCAGCACCAGCACCTGACAGGCCACGCAGTTGAAGCCCGAATTATGCATCTTCATCGTGGCCACATGTTCGGCCTGAAACTGCAAGTCGGCCTTCGACCAAGGACCGGGGACCACGATCACCGGACATACCGCACCCAGTTCCGAGGTGAAGCGCTTGGTATTCTTGGGTGTGCCCGCCTTACGGTTGGCTGCGCCCTCTTCTCCCACACCCCAGACGATGGCGTCATGGGTGGCGCTGGCGCCGGTGATGTGCATCTCTTCGATCACCGGATGCGCCGTCAGCCAAGCGCCGGCGGCACCGTCGCCCTTGACGATGCGCAGCGCGTCACGGTCAATCAGCGGCTTCATCGCGATCTTGAAGTAATCCGTCAGATAGTCATTGACGGGGTTCATCTTGAGGATCGTGACCTGATTTTCGTTGAACAGCTTTTGCAGAACATCAAGCGGTGCGATCGCGTTGATGTTACCCGCACCCAGCACCAGCGAAACCTTGCCCTTACGGTCTTTGGGCGGGGTGTCATAATGGATCGCAGTGTGTTTATCGAGGTTGCCGGGGTTGATCCCCTTTTGCATCCAGACCTCGGCCTTGATGCCCGAGAGCAGCAGATGTTCCCAGATCGAATGCGGCAAGACCTGAATTGCGGTCTGGCCGGTGCCGGTCTGGCGCATGTGCAGATGCTTGAGGAAGGACTTGCCCTCCATCGCGGCGATGGAGTGCATATAGCCATTGAGGCCCGACATCAGGGCATAGGGGCCGGAAATCCACTCTTCTCCGGCGATTGCAGCCCCTTCGGGGATCAGCTTTTTGCGTGCGGCGGTATCGGCCCAGCCCTGCGCGACCTTCATCAGCGCATCCTTCAACTCTTGAAGGATCTGCAGCCTTTCGGCGTTCGTGGTCTGCGCCCATTTGTCCTTGCCCGCATCCAGCGCGCTCAGAGCTTCTTCGTATTCGTCCATCCAAACCGGATGGTCGGCCACCGCCTTGGTTGCCTTGTTCATCAGATCATGCCCCGCTCGATCAAAGTGTTAGCGAATTTCTCGCGCAGAATATTCTTGAGCATCTTGCCCGTCGCATTCAGAGGTATGGCATCGGTAAACACCACCGCGTCGGGGATCTGCCATTTGGCGACCTTGCCCTCGAAGTGACCGATGATCTCCGCCTCGGACGGCGCCTGCCCCTCTTTTGCCACCACGACCAACATCGGACGTTCGTCCCATTTGGGGTGGGTGGCGCCGATGGCCGCGGCCATGGCGACCGAGGGGTGCGACTGGGCAATACCCTCAAGCTCGACCGAGGAAATCCATTCGCCGCCGGATTTGATGATATCCTTGGTCCGGTCACGGATGGTCATGTAGCCGTCGACATCGATCGAGGACACATCGCCCGTGTCAAACCAGCCATCGGCGGTCAGCGCGGTCTTGTCCTTGCCGTAATAGGTATCGACAACCCAGTGGCCCTTGACCTGCAACGCGCCCTGCGCCTTGCCGTCATTGGGCTGAACAGTGCCCGCCTCGTCCACGATCCGCAGCTCGATGCCAAAGGGCGGACGGCCTTGGTTCAGACGCAGCGCCATTTTTTCGTCAGCCGGAAGGGCGTCATGCTTGCCCTTGGGCAGGTTCGCGGTGCCAAGCGGCGAGGTTTCGGTCATGCCCCAAGCGTGGATCGTATCGCAGTCATATTTGTCGCGGAATGCCTTGATCATCGACGGCGCGGCAGCAGAACCGCCGATCACGTTGCGCTTGAGCGTTGCCATCTTGGAGCCGTTCTTTTCAGCGGCGGCCAACAGCATCATCCAGATCGTCGGCACGCCGAGCGCGAGCGAGACCTTTTCGTCATCGATCAACTGCAACAGGCTGTTGCCGTCCAATCCGGGCCCCGGCATCACCAGCTTGGCGCCGGTCATCGCGGCGGCATAGGGGATGCCCCAAGCGTTGGCGTGGAACATAGGCACCACAGGCAGGATGATTTCTTTCGACGAAAGACCGAGCGAATCCGGCAGCGCGATGGCGAAGGTGTGGATCAGGGTCGAGCGGTTATAATAAAGCACGCCCTTGGGGTTGCCGGTCGTGCCCGAGGTGTAGCAGAGCGAACAAGGCGTATTTTCCGAGAACTGCGGCCAAGCGTAATCATCGGCACCCTTCTCGATCAGTTCGTCAAAGAAAATCACGCCCGGAACGGCGGCTTCCACTTCGGCGTCGCGTGCGCCCATGAAGATGAAATGCTCGATCGTCGACAG
>JAHEBS010000153.1 GCA_024642145.1 Marivivens sp. | reverse complement strand
GTCGGCCTCGGTGCGGGCCGCTTCGCCCAGCATGTCATAGGAATAGGTATAGCCCTTGGCCTGCATCTTGGCGGCGCGTTCCATGGCGCCGTTGATGGTCTCGCCCAGAACGAACTGACGGCCCATTTCCTTCATCGCGCGGCTGACAGCCGCGCGGATCACCGGTTCGCCCAGACGGCGCACCGCGCCGCGCAGCGTCCCGACCACGCCGCGCTTTTCCTCATCCAGAACGCGACCCGTCAAGAGCAGCGCCCAGGTCGAAGCATTGACCAATGACGAGGCGGATTGCCCCAGATGGCGGCCCCAATCCGATGGCGCGATCTTGTCCTCGATCAGCGCGTCGATGGTAGGGGCATCGGGCACCCGCAAAAGCGCCTCTGCCAGACACATCAGCGCAATGCCCTCGTCTGTCGAAAGCCCGTATTCCGCCAGAAAAATTTCCATCAGCCCCGGCGAAGCCGCGCCACGGATACGCGTCACCAGATCGGCGGCGCGCGTCACGATGCGGTCGCGCGCGTCGTGATCCAGCGCGGCCTCTTTGGCCAGCGCCATGATCAACGGTTCTTCGGCGGCATACATGCGGGCATCGATCTGGTCGCGCAGGGCGGCAAGGGTATTGGCGGTCATGGGGGTTCTCCGAATGATGGCGCATGATACGCCGGAATTGCGGGTCGTTTCGTCCTCAGTTAGGCTAAAGCATAGGTGAAACGCCTGAAATGAGGTCACGCCATGGGTGAAATGGTTTCCGGACTTGATCGGTTCGACCAAAAGATTCTCGACGTGATGGCGGTGGATGGTCGCATCAGCGTCACCGATCTTGCACGCAAGATCGGACTGTCCAAGACGCCCACGCAGGCGCGGCTGAAACGGCTGGAAGAGGCCGGAATCATTCGTGGCTATCGCGCCCTTTTTGACCCGATCCGGTTGGGGCGCGATCATGTGGCCTTTGTCGAGGCGCGGCTGTCCGACACGCGCGAATCCGCGCTGGCGGCCTTTAATGCCGCAGTGATGCGTATCCCCGAGGTCGAGCAGTGCCACCTGATTGCAGGGTCATTCGACTATCTGCTGAAGGTCCGCACCTCCAGCATGACGGATTATCGCATGTTGCTGGCCGAAAAGATCTCGACCTTGCCGTTCATCGCCAATACCTCGACCTATGTGGCGATGCAGGCCGTCAAGGAAGAAGCGGTCAAACCCGTTTCGTCCTAAGCGGCGGCTTTCACATCGCTTCAGGCCTTGATACCAAGGCGTACCTTGGGCCCGCGTGGTGGAATGGTAGACATCGGGGACTTAAAATCCCTTGGCTTTATGCCGTGCCGGTTCGAGTCCGGCCGCGGGTACCACCAGAGACCGGAGGACGGCACATGACCGACAAGCTGCGCAAGCTGGACACGCGTGATGTGGCAGGGGCGCTTGCGGCCTCGGGGCTGGCGTTCACATTGCGCGAACGTCGGCAGATGCTGCGCGGTCTGGATGAATTCATCATCGCGGCCAAGGCGCGGCGCGCGGTCAACCTGCCCAATTCCGCGCCCATGGCGCTGCGGTTTGATCCCCGCTTGGGCGGGTTTGCGATGCCCGTACCGCCCGCGGGCGTAACCTTGCCGCCCGTCGCGCGTGGCCTGCCGGACGATGATGCGGACATCGCCTTTGCCGGCCTGCCAGAGCTTGGTCACTGGATCGCGTCGCGCCAGTTGACCAGCCGCCGTCTGACCGAGATTTACCTTGCCCGTATCGCCGCATACGGGGCGCGGCTTTCGTGCTTTGCCACCGTCACGCCCGATCTGGCCGTGACGGAGGCCGATGCCCGCGACGCCGAGACCGCGCGCGGGATCAGCCGTGGCCCGCTGCATGGCATTCCCTATGGGCTGAAAGACATCTTCGACACGGCGGGTATCGTCACGGGTTGGGGGGCCGAGCCCTTTGCTGACCGCGTGCCGGATGCGGATGCGGCTATCGTGACCAAGCTGCGCGCGGCGGGGGCGGTTCTGCTGGGCAAGACCACCGTGGGCGCGCTGGCCTATGGCGACCGCTGGTATGGCGGGCAGACGCGCAACCCTTGGAACCCCGCCGAAGGCTCTAGCGGGTCAAGTGCTGGTTCCGCATCGGCTACGGCGGCGGGTCTTTGCGCCTTTGCCATCGGCACCGAGACGCTTGGCTCTATCGTTTCGCCAGCCGAGCGCTGCGGCACAACCGGTTTGCGCCCCACCTTCGGGCGCGTCAGCCGCGCGGGGGCCATGGCGCTGTGCTGGTCGTTGGACAAGGTGGGGCCGATCACGCGCGGCGTCGCCGATTGTGCGCTGGTCATGGCGGCGCTGAATGGCGGTGATCCGGCGGACCGCGACAGTATTGATGCGCCTTTCGGGGCGGACCTGACCGCCGCACCGCGCCCGCTGCGTGTGGGCTATCTGAAAGGCACGTTGAAAAAATCCGCGACGGGCCTCAAGGCGGCCATCGCCGCCCTGCAGGAGATGGGGCACGCGCCGCGCGAGGTCACGCTGCCCGATCTGCCCTACGAGGCGCTCAACAACATCGTCATTGCCGAGGCGGCGGCGGCGTTCGAGGATCTGACATTGTCGGATCAAGACGACCTTTTATCATGGCAAGAGGACGCCGCGTGGCCGAACCTGTTCCGGCAGGCGCGGCTGTTGTCGGCGGTGGATCACATCCAGCTTGATCGTCTGCGCTGGCAGGTGATGGCTGCGGCGGACGCGCTGTTCCAAGAGATCGACATCCTGATCGGGCCGCCTTTTGCAGGGCCTATGCTGGTCGTCTCGAACTTTACCGGTCATCCCTGCCTGCATCTGCGGGCCGGTTTCAGCACCGAGCAAACGCGTCCCGGCGGTGCGCTGGTCGGCGCCACGCGCGCAGCGCCCGGCGAAAAGATCCGCGCACGTGTGCCGCACGGCGTCTCGCTCTGGTCGGGGCTCTTTGACGAACACCGGCTTTTGCAACTGGGCGCGGCGCTCGAATCCGCGCTGGGCGTGGCAAGCGATCGGCCAAAAGACTACTGAAGGCGCAAGGGTTTAGGTGCGCACACCCGCGAAACGGGTTTGCCATTCCTCGCGGCTCTCGTCGGCAATCTTTGCGAACAGGACCTCGGGCACGCTAAAGGCGTGACCTGCGGGCAGGGCGGTCAGGGCGGCTGCCACGTCGTCGGGCCAGCCCGCGTCGCCCGTGTTCATCGCGGCCAGCATCGCTGCGGCGGCATCGGGAATGAACGGCGCCGAAAGCGTGGCATAAAGCCCGATCAGGTTCAGGCCCAGCCGCGTCTGCATCGCTGCCATCGCGGGGTCGGTCTTGAACGTGGTCCAAGGCGCTGCCGATTGCAGATATTCATTGCCCAAGACCCAGATCGCCCGCAGTTCCGCGGCCGCTTTGCGCACCTCGATGGCGTCCATCGCCGTCTGATAGGCCGCCATGCGTTCGCCGACAGCCGCGATTAGCGCCTGTTCCTGTGCGCCCATCTCGCCGCCTTCGGGGACCACTTCGCCGAACTTGGAACGGCAGAACTTGGTGATGCGGCTGACAAAGTTGCCCAGCACGTCGGCCAAATCCTTGTTCACCGAGGCTTGGAAGTTTTCCCAAGTGAATTCGCTGTCGCTGTTTTCGGGGGCATGGCTCAACAGCCACCAGCGCCAATAGTCGGCGGGCAGGATTTCCAGTGCCTGATCCATGAACACGCCGCGCCCGCGCGAGGTCGAGAACTGGCCGCCATCATAGTTCAGGTAATTGAACGACTTGATGTAATCGACAAGCTTCCACGGCTCGCCCGAACCAAGGATGGTCGCGGGGAAAGACAGGGTATGGAAGGGGACGTTATCCTTGCCCATGAACTGGGTATAGGTCACGTCAGCCGCGCCCTTGTCGGTCCGCCACCAGCGTTCCCAGTCAGCGCCCTTGCCGGCATCGACCCATTCCTGCGCGCAGGCGATGTATTCGATGGGGGCGTCGAACCAGACGTAAAAGACCTTGCCCTCCATGCCGGGCCAGTCCTGATCGCCTTTCTTGACCGGAATGCCCCAATCCAGATCGCGGGTGATACCGCGGTCTTGCAGACCGTCGCCGTCGTTGAGCCATTTCTTGGCAATCGAGGTGGTCAGGATCGGCCAGTCGGTCTTGCCCTCGATCCACGTCTCAAGCTGATCCTTCATGGCGGATTGGCGCAGGTAAAGGTGCTTGGTCTCGCGCATCTCCAGATCGGTCGAGCCCGAGATTGTCGAATGCGGGTTGATCAGGTCCACGGGGTCCAACTGCTTGGTGCAGTTGTCGCACTGATCGCCGCGCGCGCTGTCGAAACCGCAGTTGGGGCAGGTGCCCTCGATATAGCGGTCAGGCAGGAAACGGCCGTCCGCGTGCGAATACATCTGCGTCTCGCTCACTTCACGGATCAGCCCCGCATCGGCCAGACGGCCCGCGAAATGCTGGGTCAGCGTGGTGTTCTGGTGGCTGGACGAGCGGCCAAAATGGTCGAATGACAGCCGGAACCCTTTGGCGATCTCGGCCTGAACCAGATGCATCTCGGCGCAGTATTCGGCCACGGGCTTGCCGGCTTTGGCCGCGGCCAGTTCCGCAGGCGTGCCATGTTCGTCCGTCGCACAGAGAAACAGCACCTCATTGCCACGGGCGCGCAGGTAGCGGGCATAGAGGTCCGCAGGCAATTGCGACCCCACAAGGTTACCCAGATGCTTGATCCCGTTGATGTAAGGGATCGCCGACGTGATAAGGTGACGTGCCATGTCCATTCCCGAAATGATCCTGCGCGATCTAGCCCATGTTGCAAGGCTGCGCCAGCCGCCATTGTCTGAAACCGACCATGGCGGGAAGGCAAATTCCTGAACGTTTACATGAAAACAGTGGCGCTTTTTGACATTACTGCGCATAAATGGCGCAAAGACATTCCGTCCGGAGGGCAATATGGGCCATCGTCGTATTCTGGCACTTACCGTCTCTGCCGCAGCTCTGCTGAGCGCAGGGCAGGCCTTTGCACAACAGTTCTACATCGGACTGGGCGCCGAAAGCGGCACCAACCTCACCGATTGGAACCCCGGTGGCAGCCCTGATCTGCACGTTGGTTCATTGTCGCTAGCCTCGGTTCTGGCGGGCGCAAAGTTCGATTTTGGTGGCCCTTTCTATGCGGGTGCCGAAGCGGAAACCACGCTCAGCATTAACTACACCAACGACCTTAATGCCTTTGACGGTCTCACCGGTTTGACCCGCGTGCGCGGGATCATAGGCTATGACTTTGGCGGTTTTGACCTCTTTGCCGCCGCCGGCGTTGTGCAACTGTCTGGCAATCTGGATGACCACGGGGCTGGCGCGTCCGGCATGACCTATGGCGTCGGGATCAATACCTCGGTCGGCAACAACATCGACCTGCGCATCGAGGCGATCATGGACAGCGCCACGACCAACAGCCCCGATGCCTATACGTGGGATGCCACCTCTGTGCGTGCGGCAGCGATCTACAAGTTCTAGGTCTTGGATCGGTCATTTACCCAGACACTGCTAGAGATTCTGGCAACAGAACAAGATCGCGCCGCGATCAGAACCTTTGATGGACAGATCCTGAGCCGTGGGCGGCTGCGTATGGCGATCTTGCAGGTCGCGCAGCGGCTGCAACAGGCAGGCGTCGGGCCTTTTTGTCGATATTGCCAATCGCGAGGTCTGTTTCATCGCCCAGTTGGCAGGGGTGGCGGTTGGCGCACATGTGTTGATGCCTCCCGCGCTGCAAGGGTTCGAGGCGCTTGGCCACAAGATCGATGTGGTGGTGGCAGACAGCATCCCGCCTACGACCGCCGCGCGCATCGTAAACTTTGACGCCAAGTGGTTGCAGGGCGATGCGCCCGAGCTTGGGTCGCTTGAAACACCGGGCCAGTTTATCTCGGCCTCGTCAGGATCGACCGGCACACAGAAATTCATGGCCGCTTCGGACTTGGTTGCGGGCGGTTGGTTGCGTCTGGTGCGCGGTGCCATGGCCCCAGATGTGGGCAATCGGCTGATCACCCTGCCGTTCTTTGCATCTTTCAGCTGGCCCTATATCGCCAAAAGCATTGCAGATGGGTTCGCGGTCATGGGCACGGCGGGCGATACCGAGGCCACCTTGATCGCCGCCCGCGATTTCGCGGTGCGCGAGTTTCTGGGCACGCCGCAAATTCTGGCTGAAATCGTCGCGGCAAAGCAAAATGCACGGCCCGGCCCCGATCTGGCCTCGGTCTACTTTGGCGGGGCAGCGGCAGAGCCGGCCCTGTTGCAGCGCACGCGTGCTACCTTCCCCGATGTCTCGGTCCGCGTTGTTGCTGGCATGAGCGAGGTTGGCTTGATGGCCACCGGCATTGTGCCCGCCGAGGGCGCGCCGCTGGGCTGGTGTGGCAACATGGTGGGGCCGCTGGAATGGCGCCTGCACGGGCAGGGGGGCTATGCCGCGTTCGGTCAGGACGCAGGGCGGCTTGCGTTGCGGATGCCCGCCGATCAGCGCATGACCGGCTATCTTG
>JAHEBS010000152.1 GCA_024642145.1 Marivivens sp. | reverse complement strand
AGTTGTTAAGGTAGACGGTCTTCTGGTCGCGGCTGATCAAGAGCGAGGAAACCTCGATCCCCTTGCGTTCGATCTGGCCCATGCGGCGGTTGAGCGCGACCAGCATCACCAGAAACGCCACGGCCGCGATCAGCATGGCCGTTGCGAAGACCAACAGAACAAAGATCACAAAGCGATAGCTGTCCAGCGTTTCGGAAAAGGCCGTGCCAGACTGGGCGATGATTTCCAAAAGCTTGAGTTCGACCTGCGAGGTGAGGTCGTTGTGTTCCACAAACAACCGCTCGACACGCGCATCAAAGGCGTTGGCATCGGGCAGGTTGGCAAAAAGGATGATCGCGGCGACGCCAAGGATCAGCACAATCGCGGCGATGCCCGCCACGACCACACGGTTTCCGGTCTGCCTGACGTCAGAAGCGTAGGAAGAATTCGCCTGCACTCTCTTTCCTTTCCTCGAGACCCGACTCGTCAAAGATGGTCAGAACCGCCAGCAATTGCCAGCCCGCGGCTTCAAGCCTCGGCGAAAGTTCGACTAGGGCATCTTCAAGAGTACATTCCCCGAGGATCTCGGCCACGCCGTATTGCAGCCGCAGCGGATTGTCCTGCTTGGCTTTGTAATCGACATAGCAGCCCGCGACCGCTGCATGGGCAGCGAGAACAAGGGCAAGAGCGGTGGAAATGAAAGTGCGCATGGGCGAACCGAAGCAAAGGGTGTCGTGATATTCAATAACGGCGTGGACGGGCCTCGCGGTCAAGGGATAGCCGGCCATTGTTATTGCCCGATTTGCGGGTTTCTCGGGAAAACAGGTGCATTCCTGCCGGTCCAGCACCGGCCTGTTGTCAAATGGAGAACCAGATGCACAGAAAACTTATTGCCGGTGTTGCCGCGCTTTCGCTCGCCCTTGGCTCGGTATCGGCCCCCGCGCGCGCCGATCAGACCGATGTGGGCAAAATCATTGCCGGTATCGCCATCCTTGCGATGATCGCCAATGCCAACAACAACCGTACGGGCGGCAATGTGCAGGTGACCACCAGCTATAACTATCCGATCCTGCCGCAGGACTGTCTTGCCTCGGTCGATACGCGCAACGGGCCGCATTACCTTTATACGCAATACTGCATGAACCGCAGTTACCCAACGAACTACCTGCCCCAGCGTTGTCTGGAAACGGTGCGCAGCCCTTGGGGCCCCCAGACCGGTTACGCGGCGCAGTGCCTTTATGACGCGGGCTTCCGTCCCGCTGACCGCTATGGTCGCGGTCATGAGGACCGCCACGACAACGGTCGCCGCGGCCACGACTGACGACAAAGACCTTGCTCTGGGGCGGCGGCTCTGGTCACTGGGGCCATGAGCCGCACGACCCCCGACTTCAGTTTTGAAACCGCCGCCCATGCAAGGGGGGCGGTTTTGGTTGCGGGCGTGGACGAGGTCGGGCGCGGCCCGATCGCAGGGCCTGTCGTGGCGGCGGCGGTGATCCTTGATCCCGCGCGCATCCCCAAGGGACTAAATGACAGCAAGGCCCTGACCGATAAACGTCGCCGTCAGTTGGCCGCCGAGATCCATCAGGTGGCCGAGGTATGCATCGCTGCGGCCTCGGTGGCCGAAATAGACGAAATCAACATCCTGCGCGCCGCGCATCTGGCAATGACCCGCGCCATCGCGGGTCTGCCGCGCCAGCCCGACCATGTGCTGGTGGACGGAAACCTGCTGCCGCGCGGGCTGAGCCTGTCGTCCGAACCGGTGATCAAGGGCGACGCGCGGTCATTTTCCATTGCCGCCGCCTCGATCGTGGCCAAGGTCTATCGCGACGAAATGATGATCGAACTGGCAAAAACCCACCCCGGATACGGTTGGGAGCGGAATTCGGGATACCCCTCGCCTGCGCACAAGCAGGCACTCATAGATTTGGGGGTGACCCCACATCATAGACGCTCCTTTGCACCCGTCCACAACATCTTGTATCAAGGGTAACTTATAAGTCCTTGATTCAAAAAAGCTTTTGACAGCGAATCGCCTCTGAATCATCTTGGGGTCAACGAAGCGGGCAAACCGCCGGAACCAGAGGCAGACATGACGACCAGAACCAAGGACCGGAGCGCCGCCGCGCTTCCGCTGAACACCATTATCGCTGGCGACTGTATCGAAGTGATGCGCTCGCTGCCCGCAGAGTCCATTGACCTGATCTTTGCGGACCCCCCCTACAACCTTCAGCTTCGGGGCGAGTTGCATCGGCCGGACAATAGCCGCGTGGATGCCGTGACCGATGCATGGGACCAGTTTTCGTCCTTTGCAGCCTATGACGAGTTCACCCGTGACTGGCTGTCCGCCGCACGCCGTCTGTTGAAACCCAATGGCGCCATCTGGGCGATCGGCAGCTATCACAACGTATTCCGCATGGGCGCCGAACTGCAAAATCAGGGCTTCTGGATTCTCAATGATGTGGTCTGGCGCAAATCGAACCCGATGCCCAATTTCCGCGGCAAGCGGCTGACCAACGCGCATGAGACCCTGATCTGGGCCGCCAAGGCCGAGGCCAGCAAATACACCTTCAATTACGAGGCGCTCAAGTCGCTGAACGAAGGCGTGCAAATGCGCTCTGACTGGGTTCTGCCGATCTGCAACGGCGGCGAGCGGCTCAAGGACGAGAACGGCGACAAGGCGCACCCCACGCAAAAGCCGGAATCGCTTTTGCACCGCGTGTTGCTGGCCACCACCAACCCCGGTGACGTGGTGCTGGACCCCTTCTTCGGCACGGGCACCACGGGCGCGGTCGCCAAGATGCTGGGCCGCGAGTTCATCGGTATCGAACGCGAGGAAAGCTATCGCAAGGTCGCAACCGCGCGTATCGACAAGATCCGCAAATTCGACAAAGAGGCGCTGGAAATCACCGGCTCCAAACGCGCCGAGCCCCGCGTGGCCTTTGGCGTGCTGGTCGAGCGCGGGATGCTGCGCCCTGGCGAAGAGCTTTGGTCACTGAATGGCCGCTTCAAGGCCAAGGTGCGCGCCGATGGCACGCTGATTGGCAATGATGTCAAAGGCTCGATCCATCAGGTCGGCGCACATCTCGAAGGCGCGCCTTCGTGCAATGGCTGGACCTACTGGCACTTCAAGCGTGACGGCCAGCGCGTGCCGATCGACGTTCTGCGCCAGCAGATCCGCGCCGAGATGGGCGCTCATTAACTTCCCAATGACGGTTTACCGCCGGTGCCTGCGGCCAATGTGCCGTGGCACAAACTTGCCCCGCCCTCCTTGGCGGGGCTTTTTTCATCGTAGCGCCGGAACGGGGTTGGTGCCGTCCTTGTAGGGCTGCCAATCCGTAATCTCGGGATAGAATTTGCGCCGCCATGCCCGCACGCGCGGGTTCATGATGCGCCGCCACAGGGGCGGGATCATCGCGGCGATGGTCATCACCGGATAGCCATAGGGCAACTGCGGGGCTTCGTCCTCGGCATAGGTCTGCAGCAGAGGAAAACGGCGGTCGGGCTTGTAATGGTGGTCCGAATGGCGCTGCAGGTTGATCAAGAGCCAGTTCGATACCTTATGCGCCGAATTCCACGAATGCCGCGGCAGCACGTGTTCGTATTTCCCCTCGCCCAGATATTTGCGCGTCAGGCCGTAATGCTCGACATAGTTGACAAGTTCCAATTGCCATACCGCGACAAATGCCTGCGTGGCGAAAAGCCAAAGACCCATCCAGCCGCCGATGGCAAAGGCCAGCAGGACAAAGCCTGCCTCCAGCATCCAGTAACGCCAGAAAGGGTTGGTGCGGTGGTACCAACCCAGCCCCTTGCGCGCCAACATCGTGCGTTCAGCGGCAAAGGACGAGGCAAGGCATTCAACCAGCACCCTTGGGAAAAAGCGGTGGAACCCTTCGTTATAGCGCGCCGTCACGGCGTCGCGCGGGGTGCCGACATAACGGTGATGGACCAAAAGATGCTCTGACCGGAAATGCCCGTATAGCACCACGCACATCAACAGATCCCCCAGAATACGCTCGCTGCGGGGGCGCTGGTGCATCAGCTCATGCGAATAGACGATGCCGATGGTGCCGGAAATGACGCCAAGCCCGAAAAACAGCGCCCATTGTTCGAACACCGTCAGGTCGCCATGCCGCGTCACATACCACAGCACGCCATAGATCGTGGCGATCTGCACAGGCGCCCAGACCATGGTCAGGCGGCGATACCAGACCAGATCGGCCTCGGGCGTGGCGGGGTCGGGGTTGTCCTCGTTAAGACCCGCGATCCGGTCCAAGAGCGCAAAGAGATACCATGTGCTGACGGGGATCAAGATCAACGCCCAACCGCCCCGCACTGCGCCGAACCACGACAGCGGCAAAAGCAGAAAGGACATCGCGAAGGGCAGCGCACTGCGAAAGGCGGCGATAGGTGCGGCCATGGATTACTCCGGTCTGGTTGCGTGCAAGATAGGCGCGGAATCAAAAGGGCTCAATCCTGCGCGGCGGCCAGCCGCAAGGCTTTGGCCATGACGCTGGGCAGGTCGTCGGCACGAAAGCCGGGCGCGGACCATGCCAGCCCCAGTGGCGCGGCGACGGATTGGGGCAGGCGGGCAGTCAGGACCGTCAGGGTCAACTCGAAATGGGTAAAGACATGGCGCACCGTCGCGCCCACGTCCCGCCAGTCCGCCGCAAGGGGCGGCGATGCTTGGGGCGCCGTCTCTGCCCAAGCGCCGCCGGGCAGACCCAGCATGCCGCCCAGCAGCCCCTTGGGTGGCCGAGTTTCCAAAAGCCACGCCCCGTCGGCGCGACAGGCGGCGTAAACCGTGCCAAAACGGCGCGGGCGCACCGTCTTGGGCGCGCGGGCGGGCAGCTCGGCGGCGATACCCGCCGCGTGGGCGGCACAGGGCTCGCGCAGCGGGCAGATGGCGCAGGCGGGCTTGCGCGGCGTGCAGACCGTCGCGCCAAGGTCCATCACCGCCTGCGCGTAGTCACCGGGGCGGTCAAGGGGCGTGTGCCGCGCGGCAAGCGCGCGCAAGCGCGGCTTGACAGCGGGCATGGCTGCGGTTTCGGCATGCAGCCGCGCAATGACGCGTTCGACATTGCCATCGACCACCGTTTCCGGCCGGTCAAAAGCAATGGCGGCAATGGCGGCTGCCGTATAGGGGCCAATGCCTGGCAGGGCGCGCAGACCATCCATCGAATCGGGAAAGACGCCGCCCAGATCGCCCGCCACCCTCCGCGCACAGGCCAAAAGATTGCGGGCGCGGGCGTAATAGCCAAGCCCCGCCCACTCGGCCATGACATCGCCATCCGCCGCCGCCGCCAGATCGGTCACGGTTGGCCAGCGCGTGGTGAAACGATGGAAATAGTCGCGCACCGCGGCCACGGTGGTCTGTTGCAGCATCACCTCGGACAGCCAGATACGATAGGGATCGGCCACCCCGCCGCTATGTGGCGGCACACGCCACGGCAGGGCGCGGGCATGTCGGTCATACCAGCCCAAAAGGATCGGCGCGATGACGCTGTCACGCATTGGTTATCCCTGTCGTTGCTCTGCCACTGGCCAGCGGGGGCTGGCTCGGCGTAAACTAGCACGCAGAGATGAAAGAGCCACGTCACACCACCACGACCCGCGGATTCGCGCAGGCCGGACGCTTGATGCAGACCAGCATCGGCGCGGTGGCCGAGTCGCGTGGCTTTGCCGTGTCGCGCGTCCTGACCCACTGGACCGAGATTGTCGGCGCCGATCTGGCCGCCATGGCGCGTCCGGTCGATGTGTCCTACGGGCGCGAAGGCATGGGCGCCACGCTGACGGTGCTGACGACGGGGCCGCTGGCCACAATTCTTGACATGCGCAAGGCCGAGCTTTGTGACCGCGTTAACGCGGCCTACGGCTATCGCGCCATCGCGCGGGTCCGCGTGACCCAGACCGCGCCCACTGGTTTTGCCGAGGGTCAGGTGCAATTCGCGCCCGCCCCCAAGCCCGACCCCGTGCCCGATCCAACCACCAAGGCCGAGGCCGCGGGGCTTGCCACGGGCGCGGATGACGAACGATTGCGTCTTGCGCTTGAAACGCTGGCGGCCAATGTACTCACCAAACGGAAATCCTGAACCGAGGTTCCCATGAACATCAAAGCGATCGTTATCGCCCTTGTCATCGCGCTGGCCGGTGTCGCCGGCTGGTATGTCATTTCCCAGCAATCCGCAGACGAACCTGCCGTGGCCGAGGCGCCTGCAGCAGAGGCCCCCGCAACCGAGGCCGCAGCCGAAACCGTCGCTGCACCCGCCGAAGACGCCGCCCCGGCGGCTGAGGCAACGGCAACCGACGCGGCCGCAGCGCCCGCGACCGCGGAACAGCAGCCCGCGGCGGAACCCGCGCCCGCAACCGACGCGGCCGCCACCACCGAAGAGCAGCCCGCAGTCGAAGCCACCACCGCCGACACCGAGGCCGCCGCTGAACCTGCGCCCGCCACCGCAGAGGCTGCCACCGCCGAGCCCGCCACTGCCGAGGCTGCGCCAGCCGAGGAACAGCCCGCCGTAGAGGCAACGGCCCCCGAGGCCGCCGCCGCGACGACAGAAGACACCGCCACGACCGAAGCCACCGCAACCGCGGCTGAACCGGCC
>JAHEBS010000151.1 GCA_024642145.1 Marivivens sp. | reverse complement strand
CATCGCCATGGCGCAGGCCCAATCTATGGTCGCCTCTGGCCCTGGTCTGGTGGCGCGCAGCGGGTCGGGGATCACCCGCTCGGTCAGGTCATAGACCTTGCGGAATGCATCACGCCGCACAACCGAAAGCGCGCCCGTGTGCCACAGGTATTCCAGCGCCGCCTTGGAGGGGTGCCAGTCCCACCAGCCGCCCTTGTTCTTGGCTTCGTCCCCGCCGATCTCGCTGCTGGTGACGCAGCCTTCGGCCTGCACATGGGCCAGAACATCGTCGATCTTGGCGCGGAAATCCTTGCCTTGCCAGCCTTCCCAGCGGTCAGCCAGCCGCGAACGCGCGCGGGCAAAGCGGTGTTCCCAATAGGGGAAATAGTCGATGGTGATCGACGAGGCGTCATGGGTCCAGTGTTCGAACACCGCGCGGTCCTGCGCCAATAGCCGCCCCAGCCCTTCGGGGCGGTAGGACTGACGCCGCGCCCAGAGGATCATGTCATGGGCGCGGGCCACGGTGTTGACACTGTCAAGCTGGACAAACCCCAGATCGCCCACAACCCCCGCCAGATCGGCACCACGCCCGCTGCCGGAACGCGCGCCAAGCAGCCCGTGACGCGCCAGAAACAGCCGCCGCGCGGCTTCGTTGGGGATGCGGGGCAGGGTTGCCATCAGGGCCGCCGCCGCAATTCGATCTGGGTCAGACGCACGTTGCGCAGGCCCTCGATCAGCACGGCCGTCAACAGGCCGATGTTCAACAGACCGTTGGTCGCAGCCATCCCGCCCAAAAGCCGCCATTCCTCGGGCAGCAGGATGTCGCCGTAGCCCAATGTGGTGAACGAGACGAGCGAGAAGTAGACCGCCGGTTCCAGCGCGTCGAACGCCCCGATCCAAAGGTAGCCAAAGGCCCAGAGCCAGACCGACACCGTGACCTGCGCCAGCACCGCCAATGCCGAGACGCAGACCAGAAATATCAGCTTGGGCCAGTGCGGTTCGCGCGTCAGCCAGCCGCGCAGCCGCATCAATAGATACTCCAGCGCCCAGATGTTGATCGCCGCCGAGATGATCGAGGCCAGCATGATGAAGGTGCCAAAGGCGATCTGGGTGAACACATGCTGCTCCGCTTGGTTTTGGTCATGATAGACGCCCGCAGCCATCCCAAGAAACCCCAAACTGCTGGCCCGTGGGATAGACAGCGGCGGGCGCGTCACATATCTGGTGCGGACCATGGCCAAGAAACCCGAAGACAAGAACTATAAGGTGATCGCCGAAAACCGCCGCGCGCGGTTTGATTACGCTATCGAGGATGACCTCGAGGTGGGGATCATGCTGATGGGGTCCGAGGTCAAATCGCTGCGTGTCGGTCAATCCAACATCGCCGAAAGCTATGCCTCGGTGGAGCAGGGCGAATTGTGGCTGATCAACGGCTATATCGCACCCTACGAACCGGGCCGGACCTTTGGTCACGAGGAACGACGCAGGCGCAAGCTGTTGGTGTCCAAGCGCGAGCTTGCGCGGCTCTGGAGCGCGACCCAGCGCGAGGGCATGACGCTGGTGCCGCTGGTGATGTATTTCAACGACAAGGGCCGCGTAAAGCTCAAGATCGGCATCGCCAAGGGCAAGAAGCTGCACGACAAGCGCGAAACCAGCGCCGAACGCGACTGGAACCGGCAAAAGCAGCGACTGCTCAAGCACGGAAATCAATAGGCGATCCAAGGCAAGGATCGTGATAGGCTCCTTTCTTCAAGGGGGCTCGACATGCAGGAATTGCCTTCGCTCACGGCTCGGTACCGTGGACCCGTGGTCAACAACGACATCTGGGCCGGTTTCGCACTACGGCCAGATGATGTGTTTGTGGTTACACCGCCCAAATGCGGAACCACATGGACGCAGATTCTTGTGACTTCGATTTTCGCCGGTCGACCTTTGAGCAACGAGGAAACCGAAGAGGTCAGCCGCTGGCTGGACCCTGGTTTTCGGGACAGAGCGGCCAACGCGCAGTGGTTCGGCGCGCAGACCATTCGCCGCTGTATCAAGAGTCACACGCCATTGGACGGTATCACCTATGATCCGCGCTGCACCTATTTCGCGGTCTATCGCCACCCCATTGACGCCTATTTCTCGATGCAAAAGCATCAGGAGAATATGAAAATCGACATGGTGCGCGACCGCTATCCGGAGGATGTCCAAGAAGGGTTCCGGATGTTCCTCCGCGACGAGCTTTGGAACGGGGCCTGCGACGCGATGGATCTGCATTCCATCGTTTATCATTATCAGAGCTTTCTACGATGGCGGCACCTGCCTAACATCCACCTGCTGCACTATGCCGACCTGACAAGCGATCCTGACGGACAGATCGTGCGGATCGCCAAGGCGATCGGCGAGGATATTGATCGGGCGACGGTAGAGGCGATTGTTCACGGCACGAGCTTTGACGAGATCAAGCGCAAGGCAAAGGAAGCTGCGGCCAGATCGGGGCCGAGTGATTTCTGGGAAGACCCCACTGCGTTTTTCAACAGCGCGACTTCGAACAAATGGGTCGGCAAACTCGACAACGCCGACCTTGCGGCCTTTGACGCACGTATGACCGAACTGGTGTCAGACGATGGCGACCGTCACTGGTTTTTATGGGGAAGTGCTGGAACGGCCTAGTTCGAGGGAGACTTGTTATGGATCTGCCGCAACGCACGAAACGCTACGAGGGCGTTTTGACCCAGACACAGGTCTGGGATGATTTCAAATTGCGGGCCGACGACGTTCTGGTGGTGACCCCGCCCAAATGCGGAACGACATGGACCCAGATCATCGTCACCAGCCTGATCGCGGGCCGCGCGCTGAGCCCAAAGGAAATGGGCGAGGTTTCGCATTGGATCGACTCGATCTTTGAACCTGCCGACAAGGAAATCGCGTTCTGCGAGGCGTTGGGCGACCGTCGTTGCATCAAAAGCCATACGCCGCTTGACGGCATCGCCTACGATCCGCGCTGCACCTATCTTGCGGTCTATCGCCATCCGATCGACGTGCATTTCTCGATGCGAAATCACGCGGCGCAAATGCAATCCGATGTGATGCGGGTGCGTTACCCTGCGGATGTCCACACGGCGTTCCGGATGTTCCTTGAGGACGAGCTATATGACGGCGCCAATGACGCGCTGGACCTGCATTCGATCGTCTATCACCTCGACAGTTTCCTGCGCTGGCGCCACCTGCCCAACGTGCATCTGTTCCATTATGCGGACATGGTGGCCGACCTGCCTGCCGCCGTGCGGCGCATGGCACGGGCGATGGGTCTCAGCGATCAGGGGCCGGTGATCGACGAAATCGTAGAGGGTGCAACCTTTGCCAAGCTCAAGGCTAAGGCCGTAGCGGCCGACAAGGCCGATGGCGGAGAGGAATTCTATCTGGGCGCGCGGTTTTTCAACGCAGGTACCTCTAACAAATGGGAGGGCAAGCTGGGACCCAAGGACTTGGCGGCCTTCGACGCCCGTTTGGCCGCGCTTTTGCCTGATGCGGCGGTGCGCGACTGGCTCTTGTGGGGGGCGCGCGGGGGGCAAGGCTTGTAAGCCGGCCCCCGCCAAGCTAGGCAACACGAAGGTATGACCCTCAGCGCAGAGGAACCTTGGATGACTGCTTTGATGGACGACCCCAGAACGCTTGTTTCTACAGACTGGCTTGCCGCGCGGCTGAAAGACCCCGATCTGCGGATTCTGGATGCATCGTGGTATTTGCCCAATGCAGGCCGCGACGGGCGGGCGGAATATGACGCCGCCCATATCCCCGGCGCGCGGTTCTTTGACATTGACGAAATCTCGGACCATCGCTCGGACCTGCCGCATATGGCCCCGCCGGTTGAAAAATTCATGAGCCGAATGCGCGCCATGGGCGTGGGCGACGGGCATCAGGTTGTCGTCTATGACGGCGCGGGCCTGTTTTCGGCAGCGCGCGTGTGGTGGCTGTTCAAGCTGATGGGGCAGGACAATGTCGCGGTATTGGATGGCGGCTTGCCTAAGTGGCGGGCCGAAAGGCGCCCCGTGACCGATGCCGAACCGGTGATCCGCGACCGCCACATGGTGGTCGATTATCGCCGCCACATGGTCAAGGACGTGACCGAGGTTGCACGCGCCGCCAAGCTTGGCGATTGGGAGATCGTGGACGCCCGCCCCGCCGAGCGGTTTCGGGGCGACGCGCCAGAGCCGCGCGCGGGGCTGCGGTCGGGTCATATCCCCGGCTCGCGCAGCGTGTTTTTCAAGAACCTGCTCAATGCCAACGGCACGATGAAGGACAACGCGGCAATTCGTGGCGCGTTTCAGGATGCAGGCGTCGATCTGTCAAAGCCGGTGATTACCACCTGCGGCTCTGGCGTGTCGGCGGCGGTGTTGTCCTTGGGGCTGGCGCGTTTGGGCAAGGCCGACCACGCGCTTTACGACGGATCATGGTCCGAATGGGGGCTTTATGCCGACTTGCCCATCGCGACCGGCAAATGACGAGAAACCGGAGACATTGATGCTCGAAAATCTGAAGGAACAGCCTGCGGACAAGATCCTGATGCTGATTCAGGCCTACCGCGAAGACCCGCGCAGCGACAAGGTGGACTTGGGCGTTGGCGTCTATAAGGACCCGACCGGCCTGACGCCGGTGATGCGCGCGGTCAAAAAGGCCGAGCAAAAGATCTGGGCCTCGCAGGACACCAAGGCCTACACCGGCCTTGCCGGCGATCCGGCCTTTGCCGACGCGATGGTGGGTCTGGTGCTGGCGGGCGTGGTCGCGCGTGACCGCGTGTCAGCCGTCGCCACACCGGGTGGCACGGGCGCAATCCGTCAGGCGCTGGAACTGATCCGCATGGCGACACCGCAGGCGACCGTCTGGCTGTCGAACCCCACATGGCCCAACCACCCGTCGATCATCCGCTACCTTGGCATGAAAATGGCCGAGTATCGCTATTTCGACGCGGCGACCTGCGATGTCGATTTCGCAGGCGTGCTGGAGGATCTGGGTCGCGTGGCTGCGGGCGATGTGGTGCTGTTGCATGGCTGCTGCCATAACCCCACGGGGGCGAACCTGACCGCCGCGCAGATGGATCAGGTGATCGCGCTCCTGAAATCGCGCGGCGCGATTCCGCTGGTGGACATCGCCTATCAGGGCTTTGGCGACGGGCTCGAGGCAGACGCGCAGGCGACACGCGCCATCGCGCAGGCCTTCCCCGAATGCCTGATCGCGGCGTCGTGTTCCAAGAACTTTGGCATCTACCGCGAGCGCACCGGCATCTTGATGGCGATTTCGCCCGAGGCCGGCATGACCAAGGTCACGCAGCAGAACCTCGCTTTCCTGAACCGCCAGAACTATTCCTTCCCGCCCGATCATGGCGCGCGGATCGTATCGACCATCATGGGCGACGCAGACCTGCGCAAGGAATGGGAAGAGGAACTGGAATATACCCGCAACAACATGCTGGCCCTGCGCGCGCAATTGGCGGACGAGCTGCGCCGCCTGACCAACTCGGACCGCTTCGACTTTATCGCGCGCCACCGTGGCATGTTCAGCCGCATCGGTGCCTCGCCCGAACAGGTGGAAACCATGCGCCGTGACCACGGTATCTACATGGTCAGCGACAGCCGCATCAATATCGCGGGCCTGAACAAGGACACGGTGCCGCTCTTGGCCAAGGCGATCGTCGCCGCAGGCGTCTGAGCGCACGACAAATGCAAACGGGCGCCCAAGCGGGCGCCCGTTTCCTTTGGGCCTCTGGGCTTAGCCGTGATAGGCGGCCTCGCCATGGGACGAAAGGTCCAGACCGCGGCGTTCCTCGTCGGCGCTGACCCGCAGACCCACGAGACCCTTGGTCGCGTAGAGCAGGACGAGGGAACCGACCCCGCTCCATGCGATGGTGATGACGACGGCCTGAACCTGTGCCCAGACCTGCGCGCCCATGGTGCCGGCCTCGACGACAAAGCCCGTTCCGCCAAGCGCAGGCGCGCAGAGTATGCCGGTGGCGATAGCGCCGACGATGCCGCCAATGCCATGCACGCCGAACACATCGAGGCTATCGTCATAGCCAAAGGCGTTTTTCACCTTGGTGACAAACAGGTAGCAGACAGGCGACACGATCAGGCCGAGGATGATCGCCCCCATCGGACCCGTGGTGCCACAGGCCGGCGTGATGGCCACAAGGCCCGCAACCAGACCAGAGGCCGCACCAAGACCCGAGGCTTTGCCGCGCAGCAGGTGTTCGGTCAGGCTCCAGCTCAGCACCGCCGCTGCAGGGGCGATGAATGTGTTGAGCATGGCCAGTGTGGCGCCCGAGGTCGCCTCGAGGTTCGAGCCGGCGTTAAAGCCGAACCAGCCCACCCAGAGCATGGCAGCCCCCGCCATGGTCAGGGTCATCGAATGCGGTGCCATCATGTCGCGGCCAAAACCCACGCGCGGCCCGACCACAAGTGCCGCCACCAGTGCGGCAATACCGGCATTGATATGCACCACCGTGCCGCCGGCAAAGTCGATGGCCCCAAGGCCAAAGATCAGACCTGCACCATCCCAGACCATGTGGGCGATCGGGAAATAGACGAACGATACCCAGAGCAGGGTGAAAACGATCACCGCCGAAAACTTGATCCGCTCGGCAAAGGCGCCGATGAACAGCGCAGGCGTGATGGC
>JAHEBS010000150.1 GCA_024642145.1 Marivivens sp. | reverse complement strand
TCGATGGAACCAGCCTGCGCCCCGAAGTGAGTCGTGTCAAATGGGGGTGCAGCGCAACCGTTCCGCCAGTGGGCGAGATGCACCGCATCGCGCGCGCGCCCGACCCGCCCCCACGGGCGGGGCTATCAGGAATGGTTTGTGGAGGGGCGGCGTCTCGACGCTATTAAGAAGTATCCGAGACCCGTCCACCAAAAGGTGTGGTTCTCGTCAAACTCGAGCGCCCCGCCGAGACGCCTTTGGCCTTATCCGCGGGTCAGGTCAGAAACCCTGAAGGGTTATCGGCATTTGTCAGCCGGCCCAATATTCGCAGCCTGTTCACGGACCTGAGGCGTAAGGACCGCAGGCAACGATTTAGCCATTTCCCAGTCGCCCGGTTAGGACGCTCAGCAGTTCCTTACAACTGCTCCCTCAAGTGCGGGGGATCCAGAAAAACTTCCAATGGAAGACTCTCTTTCTCCCGCTTTTGTGCGGGTCTTCCTAAGGTAGGCACATTCAGTTGTGTGTCAAGCATGGCGAGCCACGAAATATATCCGCCCACTCAAACATCCAACTCCTCAACAAACCGCGCGTTTTCCTGAATATACTGGAACCGCATCTCGGGCTTCTTGCCCATCAGACGCTCCACCAGATCCGCCGTTTCGCCCGGTTCGTCCTCGTCGATGGTCACACGGATCAGGCGGCGTGAGGCGGGGTCCATGGTGGTTTCTTTCAGGTCCTTGGCGTCCATCTCGCCCAGACCCTTGAACCGCTGCACGTCGATCTTGCCCTTGCCGCCCAGACCCTTTTCGATCAGCGCATCCTTTTCCTCGTCATTGGCCACATAGACGCGGCGCGCGCCCTGCGTCAGACGGTAAAGCGGCGGGCAGGCCAGATAGAGGTGGCCCTTGTCGATCAGGGGCCGCATCTGGGTAAAGAAAAACGTCATCAAGAGCGCGGCGATATGTGCGCCGTCCACATCGGCGTCGGTCATGATGATGACCTTTTCATAGCGCAGGTCATCGACGGTGAACTTGGTCCCCATGCGCACGCCCAAGGCCTCGCACAGGTCGTTGATCTCGGCGTTCTGGCCCAGTTTGGACGAGGCCGCGCCCAAGACGTTCAGGATCTTGCCCTTCAGTGGCAAGAGCGCCTGCGTTTCACGGTTGCGCGCGCCCTTGGCCGAACCACCGGCCGAGTCGCCCTCGACGATGAAAATCTCGGTCCCCTCGCGGCTTTTGGCGGAACAATCCGTCAGCTTGCCGGGCAGGCGCAGTTTCTTGGTTGCCGATTTACGGGCGGTTTCCTTTTCCTGACGGCGGCGCAGCCGTTCTTCGGACCGCAACACAAGGAAATCGAGGATCGCGCCCGCCGATTTGGTGTCGGCGGCCAGCCAGTTGTCGAAATGGTCGCGCACGGCGCCCTCGACCAGTCGCTGGGCATCGGCGGTGGCCAGCCTGTCCTTGGTCTGGCCCACGAACTCGGGCTCGCTGATGAAACAACTGACCAGCGCACATCCGCCCGCGATCAGGTCGTCACGGGTGATCTGCTCGGCCTTGCGGTTCTTGGACAATTCGCCATAGGCGCGAATACCCTTGAGAACCGCGTTCCAGAAACCGGCCTCATGCGTGCCGCCTTCGGGGGTGGGGACGGTGTTACAGTAGGACTGGATGAACCCATCGCGCGAGGGCGTCCAGTTGATTGCCCACTCGACCTTGCCCGGCACGCCGAACTTTTCCTGAAACCCTACGGTTCCGGCAAAGGGGCGGTCGGCATAGGTGGTGGCGTTGCCCAGCGTCTCACCCAGATAATCGGCCAGACCACCGGGAAAGTGGAAAACCGCCTCGGTCGGCGTCTCGCCGTCGTCGATGGCCGATTTCCAACGGATCTCGACGCCCGAGAACAGATAGGCCTTGGACCGCACCATCTTGATCAGGCGGGCGGGCTTGAACCGGTGGTGGCCATAGATCTGCTCATCGGCGTGAAAGGTCACGGTCGTGCCGCGCCGGTTCTGGGTCGGGCCCAGATGTTGCAGCGGACCCGTGGGAATACCGCGCGAGAATTCCTGCGCCACCAGCATCTTGTTACGCGCAACCTCGACCCGCATATGGTCCGACAGCGCATTGACGACCGAAGCGCCAACGCCGTGCAGACCGCCCGAGGTCTGATAGGCCTTGCCCGAAAACTTGCCCCCTGCGTGCAGGGTGCAGAGGATCACCTCGAGCGCCGATTTGTCGGGAAATTTGGGGTGAGGGTCAAAAGGCATGCCGCGCCCGTTGTCACGCACCGACAACGAATAATCGCCATGCAATTCCACCTCGATGCGGTTGGCGTGGCCAGCGACGGCCTCGTCCATCGCGTTATCGAGGATTTCCGACATCATGTGATGCAGCGCGCGTTCGTCGGTGCCGCCAATATACATGCCCGGACGCTTGCGCACCGGTTCCAGACCCTCGAGAACTTCGATGGATGAGGCGTTATAGTCGGAAGGGTCCGCGCCGGAGAGGAGATCGTTGGCCATGCCGCTCGTTCTTGTTCTTTGTGCTTGCCGCATATTGTGGCGAAACTCGCCGTCAGGGGCAATCGCTTGATTGTCAGGCGGTGACGGCCTGACCAGCCGCGGCATATTCCATCACCAGACCCTCGGCGCCGGCAAAGTCGGGCCAATCGGCCAGACGATCGCCCTGTCCGCGCAAATGATGGTCCAACCACGCCAGAACCGCGTGCTGGCTGATGTTGTTCATCCGCACCGTATCCCAGACCGCGTCGGCATAGTGCTCGAATGGGGAGAAGGGCAGATGCGGGACCGATTCCCAAGCCTCACGCGGGGCGGGCATCGGTGCGCCGGCATTGTGGCCCGCATTCACAAAGGTCAAAAGCCGCCGTGAAACGCCCGTGGCCTCGGCCCAGATCGCGCGCATACCTTCATAGCCCGAGGTATCGTCGCGGCTGCCAGCCAAGACAAAGACCGGTATTTTCAAACCGGCAAGCCCCGAGGGATCCCACATCTCTTTGTGGCGACCCCAAGGCCCGAAGGTGATGATCGTCCTGAGGTTTGGCGGAAACAGGGCTGTCAGGGCAGGATGCCCTTCGACATGTTCGGCCAGCCAGCCACCCGGCGGTGCTGTCGAACGACCCGCTGTATTGGGGGCTAGCCCCGCGCCACCCAGCACCAGGGCACCGTAGCCGCCCATGGAATAGCCCACGACCGCAGCATTTTCGGCCTGTGCATGTTCGGCCAAGGGCGCTTCGCCCGCCAGATAGGCGGCCAAAACGCGCGCCTGATCGCGTGGCCGGTGATAGAGGGTGGCGCCGAAAAAACTCTGGTCCTGATAGAGGCTATCGGGGTGATCGGGGGCTACGACGAAATAGCCGTGGCTGGCCAGATGTTCGCCCAGATGCGCCAGCAAATGCCGGTTACCGGGCCAGCCGTGCGAGATTACCACCAGCGGATAGCGCCCAGCGGCCGCCTTGGCATCGCGCGCGGCCGATCCGTGAAGCACCGCAGGCGCAAGCCCCCGCGTGATGGTTTGATAACTGCAGCCTGCAGCCGTGCCCTTGGCCGCAGGATACCAGATCTCGCAGGTCAGATCGCGCGCGGCACGGTCTTGGCCGCTTGCGCCTTCCGCGCCCAGAACCGGCTGATCGCCATAGGCGATCACGGCGGTGCGCACACCCGCGACAAAAGGTCCGCGCTTTGCGCCCTGCGGCGCGTCGGGCCGGATGACGTCGATACGGTTCATGCGGGCTCGGCTGTGCGGCGGGCCATCATTTCCTTGAACGCAGGACGGCCCTGACATGCGGCCAGCCAAGCCGCCACCGCCGGATATTCACCGATCAATGTCGGATGCGCGGCCGCATAGCGGATGATTTCGGCCATGTTGATATCGGCGACGGTGAACCGCCCCCCCACCATCTGGCCGCCGTGCGCGCCAAGATGGGTGTCCAGCGCCTTCAACGGTCGGCGCAAGGCGTCAACCGCGGCGTCAACCTCGGCCTTGCCCGCGGGTGTCCCCGCGCGCCCCTCGGTGATCGTATAGAGAATCTTGATAGCGTGGGGCTCGATCGCGGTCATGCCATAGAGCGCCCATTGCACCATCATGGCGTCTTCGCCCGCATCCGCAGGTGCAAGCGGCCCGCCGTATTTTCGGGCAAGGTAAAGTGTGATGGCCAGCGACTCGGACAGAACCAGATCTCCGTCCGTGAGGACCGGAATGGCCCCCGCCGGCGAAAGCGCGAGGAACGACGGCGAGTGTGTGTTCAGTGGCGCGTCCGGCGCCGCGGGATCGGCCAGACGATAGGCCTGAATAACGGGCTTGTGGTCCAGCGGGATGGACATTTCCAGCGCAAGCCAGAAGGGGCGCGTGGCGCGGCTGCGGTAGACACCATAGATCGTCGGCATTGGCAAAACTCCGGTTGCGGTCAGGGGAAAAGCTAACCACTTGCCGCGCCGCCGCAAAGGCGAAAAGCGGTGGCTGGACGCAAAGCCCCGCGCAGACTATGGATCGCGGATGAACACCGTACATCCCATGCCCTACCGCGCCCATGCGCTTGCCCTTCTGCGCCTCGGCTTGCCGCTGGTTGGCAGTTCGATTGCGGGTTTCGCGATCCACATGACCGACACTGTGCTGTTGGGCTGGTATTCCGTGCTGTCGCTTGCCGCGGCCACGATTGCCACCTCGCTGTGGTTCATCGTCTTTATCCTCGGCGCAGGGTTCGCGCAGGCGGTCATGCCCGTTGTCGCCGCGGCCGTGGCCGAAGGCGACGAGGTGCGCGCCCGCCGCGTGACCCGCATGGCGCTCTGGCTCAGCCTTGCCTACGCGCTGCTGACGCTGCCGCTGTTCTGGAATTCGGCTATCTTGCTGCAATGGATGGGCCAGACGCCCGAGGTCGCCGCCGAGGGTCAGCGGTTCCTGCGCATCGCAGGTTTCTCCATGTTGCCCGCGCTTTGGGGCAATGTGTTCCGCTCTTATCTCTCGGCGCAACACCTGACCGGCGTGCAGCTTGTGGTGACGATTGCCATGGTGTTGCTGAATGTCGGCACCGCCTACGGGCTGATCTTCGGTTTCGGTGGGTTCGAGGGGCTGGGCATCGTCGGCGCCGGTATCGCCTCGGTCATCATCAATACCCTCACGGTCTTGGCGCTGGGCGCCTATGCCCAGTGGCGCTTGCCGCATTACCATCTTTTCCAGCGCATCTGGCGCGCCGACTGGCCCGCCATGGCCGATCTCTTTCGCATCGGGGCCCCGATCGGGCTGACCTCGCTGGCCGAAAGCGGGCTTTTCGCCGCCTCGGCCATGATGATGGGCTGGATTGGCGAGGTGCCGCTCGCCGCGCATGGCATCGCGCTGCAACTGGCGGCTTTCATGTTCATGTTCCACGTCGGCATGAGCCAGGCCGCGACCATCCGCGCAGGGGGCGCGCTGGGACGTCATGATGCGACCGAGCTGCGGCGCGGCGCGCTTGCCGCCCATGCGGTTTCGACGGCTTTCGCCATTATCGTGGTGGCGATCTTTCTCAGCTTTCCCGAAAATCTGGTCTCGCTCTATGTCGATCCCGCCGAACCGCAGCGCGACGCACTTATGTCCATTGGTCGCCAACTGGTGCTGCTTGCGGCGCTGTTCCAATTGGCCGATGCCACGCAGGTTATCGCGCTTGGGCTTTTGCGCGGCGTGCAGGACACCACGGTGCCCATGTGGCTTGCCTCGGTCAGCTATTGGCTGATCGGCCTGCCGCTTGGCTATGTGCTGGCATTCCCCTTGGGCTATGCCCATGTCGGGCTCTGGCTGGGCCTGACGGCGGGTCTCACGGCGGCCGCGGCATCGCTCGTCTGGCGCTTCTGGACGCGGGCGGTGCGGATCTAGTCTTCGTCCGCCGCGGTCTGCGTATCGCCCTTCATCAACCGGTCTGCCTTCTTGCGCACCAATGTGCTGCGCAGATCATGCATCGCCAGCAAAAGCGCATCGGTCACCTCGTCCAATTGACGGTCGGTGGCCTTGGTCTGCACCCAATGCGTGGTCAGGTTCAGATAATCGATGGCGCGGTGGATATCGTCGATGTCGCGCCGCGCCACCAAGGCCACGCGTTCTTCCATCCAGCCACGGATCGTCTCCAGATCGCGCTCGTCCAGCGTGCGCTCACCCTGCGGCTTGATTTCGCCATTGCGGATGTTGACCACCGCAATCGGGTCCATCTCGATACGGCGCTGGCGGTTCTCGGTATCGACCTTGAACACCATGGCGCCGTTGTCGCGCACCCGAAAATAATAACTGGGAAGCTCGCCGCTCATCCTGTCCCCTGCCGCGCCTCTGCGGTCCAGTCGTAACAGCGCCCGTCGCGCCCCGCTACCCTCTTGGCGCTTGGCCCCCCATCCAGTCTGTCAAAATATCCTGGGGGTGAGGCGCGCTTGTCGCGCCGAGGGGGCAAAGCCCCCTCGAGGCTCGTCCATCAGCGCAGACCCTGACAAAAGCCGATGATGCGCTTGCAGGCATCTTCCAGCACTGCGTCCGAGGTCGCATAGCTGACACGGAAATTGGGGCTAAGCCCGAAGGCCGCGCCAAAGACCACGGCAACGCCCGTCTCGTCCAGCAGGGCCGAGGCAAAGGCCTCGTCATCGACAATCGGCGTCCCGCCCGCGCTGGTCTTGCCAATGCAGCCCGCGATGTCGGGATAGACGTAGAACGCGCCCTCGGGCACCGGACAACGCACGCCCGG
>JAHEBS010000149.1 GCA_024642145.1 Marivivens sp. | reverse complement strand
TGGGGCGCGATTCCACGATTTTTGGCTATGAGGTTGATGGGCTCGACTACACCATGACCGATGGCCTGCCATATCCCGCACAGGGCACGGGGCTTGAGGGCGATCTGACCATTGTCGGCATGGCGCCAGCAACCACGCTGGCCCATGCTGTGGGTCCGGACGAGACTGATCCCTTTATCGGCGCGGACGATCTTGTGGAATTGGCGGAGCATCTAGAACGACGCACCGACCCCGAGGCCTTGGCGCGGATCGCGCGCGGCAATGGCATGATGGCCGACTATCGTCGCGGCAAGGGCGCGATCCTGAATGCAGGAAGCTGCGAATGGGTGGCGGGTCTGATCAAACGCGACGCCGCCGTCGAACAGGTGACGCGCAACATTCTGACGGGTGACTGGGTTTAGCCTGCCAACCGCGCCAGCGCCTCGCCCTCGCAAACCAGAAGATCGGCCTTTTCGCGCAGGGTGAATCCCATCGCTTCGTAGAACGCCCGCGCCTTGGCGTTGGTGTGATAGACCATCAGCGTCAGGAACTGCGGTTCCCAATCCGCAGCCTCGCGCAAAGCCGCCGCAAGCAAACCGCGCCCAAGGCCCGACCCGCGCGCGGCCTCGGACACAAACAGGTCTTGGATGACGATGCCCATGCGCCCACGCCAACTGGAATATTCGGGCAAGCACAGCACAAACCCCAGAGCCACGCCGTCGCGTTCGGCCAGAACCACGCGGAACTGTGGTCGGTCGCCGAAACCATAACGGGTCAGCGAGGCCTGATCACCGCGGATCGTGCCTCCCTCATAGGTCGCAAGATCACGCAGCAGGCGGTCAACCAAGGGCACATCGGCCAAGGTGGCGCGCCGATAGGTAACCTCTGTCAAAACGACACCTTGCCTGCGCCTTTCAGCCCCAGCATGGCGCGCGCCTCGTCCGGTGTGGCCACCACGCGCCCCAGCGCCTCGACGATCCCGCGGATCTTTTCAACCTGTTCGGCGTTTGACTTGGCCAAAACGCCCTTGTCGATAAAGAGATTGTCTTCCAGCCCCACGCGCACATGCCCGCCCATGGTCGCGGCCATCGTCGCCATCGGGATCTGCGCGCGACCTGCGGCCAGAACCGAGAATTGATAGCTCTCGCCAAACAAACGGTCCGCCGTTTCCTTGAGCAACACCAGCATGGCCGGATCGGCCGCCATGCCACCCAGAACGCCAAAGACAAACTGGATATAGAGCGGGCCTGCGACCGCGCCGCGTTCAACGAAGTGCTTGAGCATGTAGAGATGCGAGACATCGTAGCATTCGAACTCGAACCGCGCGCCGCGCTGATCGCCCATTTCGCGCAGCACATGGGCTATGTCGCGGGGCGTGTTCTTGAAAACCAGATCGTCCGAGTTTTCAAGAAACGGCTTTTCCCAATCGTAGTGCCAATCCTTGATCCGTGCCGCCATCGGGTAGAGAGCGAAGTTCATCGTGCCCATGTTGAGGCTGCACATCTCCGGCGCGTTGGCCTTGGGCGCGGCCAGCCGCTGGTCCAGCGTCATTATGGCCGAGCCACCCGTGGTCATGTTGATCACCGCATCTGATCCCGCCTTGATCGCGGGCAAGAACCCCGCCCAATGCGCCGGATCGGCCGAGGGGCGTCCGTTCTGCGGATCGCGCGCATGCAGGTGCAAGATGGCAGCACCCGCCTTGGCCGCGCCGATGGCCGAGGCGGCGATGGCCGCGCCGGTTATGGGCAGGTAGGGCGATTGCGATGGCACATGGATCGAACCCGTAACCGCGCAAGAGATGATGATCTTGCTCATCAGGGCAATTCCTTTGCAAAGGCCACAAGCGCATCGACCAGAATGGCCATCAACTCGTCCACCTGCGCTTCGGTGATGATCATGGGCGGTGCTACATGGAAGTGGTCCCCAGAATAGCCGCCACGCGACCTGCGCGGGTAGATCACCAAGCCGCGCTGATAGGCATGTTCGGTCAGGCGGTCAAAGGCACGGAAGGCAGCAGGGAACGGTTCCTTGGTCTTGCGGTCGGCCACGACCTCGAAGGCCAGCAACAGGCCCATGCCGCGCACATCACCGATGAATTCGAAACGATCCATCAGCGCCCGCAGGCGGTCTTGCAACAGCGCACCCATGTTCAGCGCATTGCCCATCATATCCTGACGCTCGATCTCTTCGATCACGGCCAGACCGGCGGCGCAGGCAATGGGGTTGCCCGCATAGGTAAACCCATGACGGAACCCGCCATCGGCCAGCACGGCTTCCACCAGATCGCCCCGCGCAATGACCGCGCCCAAGGGCACATAGCCCGCACCCAAGCCCTTGGACATGGCCACGATATCGGCGGGCGCGTTCCAGTTCTTGGCACCGAGCATATGCCCCAGCCGCCCGCCGCCGGACATGACCTCGTCGTGGATCAACAAGACGCCATAGCGGGTGCAGATCTCGCGGATAGCCTCCATATAGCCCGCAGGCGGCGGCAGGGCGCCCGTGGACGCGCCGCCGACGGGTTCGACGATAAAGGCACAGACCGTCTCGGGGCCTTCCTCGATGATCTTGGCCTCAAGCATCGCCGCGTAATGGGCCCCTGTCGCCGGATCGGCAGGATCCAGACCGTCCAGCCATGCGCGGGGTGCGGGGATCTTGGGCATGACCTGCATCATGGGCAGGAACGGGTCGGTCAGCTGGTCATACCCCGACACGGCCAAGGCCCCGAGCGTGCAGCCGTGATAGGAGGGCCAGCGTGAAATGATCTTCCACCGGCTGGATTGACCAACGGCGATCGCGTGTTGACGGGCCAGTTTGATGGCGGTTTCCGTAGCCTCGGAGCCACCCGAGACAAAAAACACCCGATCCATGCCGGGCCATGCGTGCGACGACAGTTTTTCTGCCAGTTTTTCAGAGGCTTCGGTTACAAAGTGCAACCGATAACCAAAGGTCGACCTGTCCATCTGCCGCTTCATCGCGGCCAGAACCGCGGGGTTCGAATGGCCGATATTGCAGACCATGGCGCCCGAGGACCCGTCGATCCAGCGGTTGCCGCCCATATCATACATATAGATGCCCTCGGCGCGGTCCAACACCGGACGGGGGTGTTCTGTCTGGTAAAAGAGATAGGATTTGTCGTTGCGGAGCGGATCGGTGGACACGTGGGGCTCATACGCTAGGGGTTGCGTCGCCACCTTGGCACGACCCGTCTGACGGCGCCAGAGCGCGCGGACCGTCAGACTGTCGCGGCGCGCTCGGTCTTGCCGCCGACACGGCTAAAGAACCAAATCGCGAAAAGCGTGATCCCCACCATGGTCCACCAGAGCGCCAGACCACCGCCCCAAGACAACAAGGCACCCCCCACCAATGGCGCGATGGCCCAGCCGAAACCTGACAGTGACGAGGCGCCGAAATAGCTGCCTTTGAGGTCCTCGCGCGCCATGCGGTCCACGATGATGTTGAGCGTCGGGAACAAGATCACCTCGCCAAGGCTCAGCACCAGCGCCGCAATATAGATCGGCAGGTCCGATTGCACCGGCACCACAGCCAGCATGGCAAAGGCCGTGGCCATCAACGCCACCCCCATGATCGCCCGCAGGATCGGCGTCATGTTGCGGGTCAGCGCCAGCAACGGAAACTGGAACACGACAATCGTCAGCCCGTTGATCATCGTGATGATCGGGTAGAACCGCGTTACATCCTGACGGCCTGAAAGCTGCAGATATTGCACCAGCCCCGCATCGATCTGGGCATAGGCCATGAACAGCAGGAACATGGCGATCAGCAGCATCAGGAAGGCGCGATCGGCAGCCAGAACGCCCATGACCTCGCGAAAGGAAAAGGCCGTGGGTTCGACCTGCGGGCGGTGCCTTTCGGTGCGATAGAGGATGAAGAGCGAGGCCGCCAGAAACGCGCCCATGGTGGCCGCGACGATCAGAAACGTGCTTTGCTGGCCAGTCAGCCCCCAACCTACCCCCGCGACAGGCCCGATCGCCGCGCCGACATTGAGCAGGTAGTAGCGCAGATGCAGCGCCAGATCCTTGGCCTCGCGATCCTCGAGCGCATCCGTCATCAGCGCGCGGGCGGGGTTTTCAAAGGCCGACATGGCGATGCTTTCACCCACAAGGCCCAGCAGCATCAGGGGCAACGTATGCGAAAACCCCAAAAGCGACAGCGAACAAACCGAAAGGACAAGACCCGCGATCATCACTCGTCTGCGTCCGAAGCGGTCAGACAGATAGCCCGCATATAGTCCGACCAGATTGCCCGAGACGCCCGCGACGCTGATGAAGCCGCCAATCGCCAGCGGCGAAAGACCATGTTGTTCATGCAAGATGACGGCCAGATAGGGCCAGACCATGAAGAACGAAAACCGACTGGCCATCGTGCCGAGAATGATCAGCCATACGGTCGGCGTGAAGGTCATAACTTTGCGGAACATCGTCGACTTTCGGCGTTTGGCGTTTGGCGTTTGGGCCACTCTAGGGCCGCAGCCTGTGGCCGTGCAATGGCTCAGGCCAGTTGACCCGCACCGCCCTGACCGCGCCGCGCCTGCATATAGGCCAGCGCCGCCGCGCCCATCAGCCCCACCATCGACCACCACAAAAGCGGCCCGCCGCCCATAGACAACAACGCGCCCCCTACCAGCGGACCAAAGGACCAGCCAAACCCCGCCAGCGAGGTCGCGCCAAAGTAGCTGCCCTTGAGGTCTGGCGGCGCAAGACGGTCAACGATCATGTTCAAGGTCGGGAAAAGGATGACTTCGCCCACGCTCAACACAAAAACGGCAAACAAGATGGCGCGCGCGCTGGTCGCGGGCACCACGGCAAAGACCGCGAACGCCACCGCCATCAGCCCCACACCGATCAGCGCCCGTAGAAACGGGGCCAAAGGGCGCATCAGCGCCAGCAGCGGAAATTGCAAGATGATGATGGTGACACCGTTGACCATGGTCACATAGGGGTAAAACTGCGTCACATCGATCAGGCTCGACATCTGCAGATATTGCACAAGGCCCGCGTCGATCTGGCAATAGGCCAGATTGCCCAGAAACATGCCCAGCACAAACACCAGCAAGACCCGGTCCGACGACAGAACGCCAGTCACCGCGCGAAACGAAAACTTGGTGCCCCCCGCCGTCATACGCGGGGGATCGGCGCGGAAGAAGACAAAGAGCGCCGCCAGCAGATAGCCCGACATCACGCCCGCCACGATGAGGAAGGTCGATTGGTGACCGGTCAAACCCCATGCAACGCCCGCCAGAGGTCCGAAGGCGGCCCCGACATTCAGCGCGTAATAGCGCAAGTGCAGGGCCAGATCCTTGGCATCGCGGTCGGCAAGCACATCGGTCATCAACGCCCGACCCGGATGTTCGATGGCAGCACCCGAAAGGCTCTTGCCCATCATGCCCAGGAGCATGACCCCAAGGCTTTGTGTCAGCCCAAGTGCCGCGACCGAGACCACGGACAGGGCCAGCCCCGCAACGATCACCCGCCGCCGCCCGAAACGGTCAGAGAGATACCCGACGTAGAGCCCTACAAGACTGCCCGTAACACCCGCAGTGCTGAGAAAGGCACCGATCTGCGCTGGGGATAGACCGTGGTCCTTGTGCAAGATCACGGCCAGATAGGGCCAGACCATGAAAAAGGTAAACCTGCTCAGCATCGTGGCGATAATGATCAGCCAGACGGTCGGCGGGAATGTAGTCATGGTCCGAAACATCGCCGCCTCAAAGCTTTAGCCACAGTTCGGGACAGTCCTAACCTGCCTGAACCGCGACGCAAGGGGGGCCTTGGGGGCAGACCGAACGCGGGGCCGCGATTACTCGGCCGCAACCGGCATCGGAACGGCGAGCGCGCCCGCGCCGACATGGGCCTGCGCGATCAGGCTGCGACGATGGCGTTTCACATATTGCACACCCGCGACATAGCTTGCCCAGAACAGGGCGAGGAACCCGAAATAGGCCGCGGCAGCCAGCGCGGGCTGGTTCCAAAGCATCACGCCTGTCGCGGCGGGCGCAACGGCAAACACGGGCAAGATGATCGTGGTCGCCAAAGGATTCGTCAGCCGGCGCGCACGGCGACCGACCAGAACGATCTCGAGCCCGCGCATGACAAGCTGATGAAAATGCAAGCGATCTGCATGATAGGTCGGGCGGCCGTTGCGACGACGGCGATAGATCGCCAGAAACGTATCGGCGACCGGATAGAAGAACAAAAGCAACACCGTCCACGCCGACATTTCCGGCACCAGATCGAGCAGGATCAAGGAATACCAAGCCATGAGATGGCCAAGGCTATAGGCGCCGGCGTCACCGAGGAAAATCTTTCCGCGGGGGAAATTGAACAACAAGAACCCGCCCAGTGCCGCGATGATCAGCAGCAGGTCGCGGGCCACATCGCTGTGCCCCGTGGAAGCGGCGATCACGGTCAGGGCAATCGCCCCCGAAATGCCAATTCCCGATGAAAGTCCGTTAAGCCCATCGACCAGATTAAAGGCGTTGCAGGCACCAGCGCTGGCGAAAACGGTGAACGCGACGGCGACCACGGCAATCGACAGGGCATAGTCGACCACCGGCACGTCGGTTCCATCAAGCCAGATCCCCAGCAGGCAAACGGCAACCACCGCCGAAACCGCAGCCGCCAGCAAACGGCGGCGTGGCGAGACGCCAAAGCCCAGATCTTCGGCGAGTCCGGCCGCAAAAACGGGGATCAACGACAGAAAAACAAACAGGCCGCGGGACGACTGGCCAAACCAGAAACCACAGGCGATGACCGCCATCGCAACCAAGAGCACCAGACCGCCAATTCTCGGCGTCGGCGTGATATGCGCCGA
>JAHEBS010000015.1 GCA_024642145.1 Marivivens sp. | reverse complement strand
CCGCACCAAAGTGTCTTTCGGCTGGGGCACGCTATTGACCAACGACTTTTCCGGCCTTGTCCAGAACGACGCCCTCGCGCCGTTCAGCCTCGTGTGCAAAGCCGACCGCGCCGATGGCCGCCCGACCGTCAAACTGAGCGACAACCCCAACAAGGCCATGGGTCCTGTCGACGAAATCGCCCGCTACAAACGCGTGTTCGGCGTGGGCGAGCAGGAGGCGCTGGAGGTTAGGGTTTAACCCAACGCATCCGGCGGTCTTGGCACCTCGTCTTCGCTGACAAAGACAGGCTTGCGCGGGGGTTCGGGTTTGGCGGGCTCGGCGGTGGCTTCGGCCTCGGGTTCGGGCGTGGGTTTGGGTGTGCCGATGATCAGGGGCAACATCGCGCTTTCGGGCGGGATGGTCGCCTCGGGGCGGTCTGGTGTCTTCCAGCTCAGGCTGTCGAAGGCGCCGCAGGCGGGGCATATGGGCGACCATTCAGGGTGTGGCTGGCCGCAGGCGTCGCAGACCCATTGCGGACCGCGCGGCGCCAAAAGCGCGCGGGCAAGCCATGCGCGCACCGTCTGGTCATCTGCCCCCTGCCCGCGTTCGACCGCCGCCATGATCGTCAGCACCCGCGCGTCGGGCGCATCGGCCTCGACCAGCGGCTTGATCACGCGCAGCGCCTCGGGAAAGTCCTCGGCGGCAATCAGCAACTCGGCCCGCGCGCGACGGGTTTCGGCGTGATCGGCATTGGCCTTGAACAGCGTCTCGAACCGCTTGAGCCGGCTCTTGGGGGTTTCATCGGGCGCGATTTCGGCAAAGGCGGCAGCCAGATCGGGGTGCGGTTGCGCCCCCCATGCCTTGATCAGCACCCGCGCGGCGGCCTTGGGGTTTTCCGCGTCGATATAGGCGCGTGCGGCAAGGGCGGCAGCGGGGATCAGGTCGGGCGAGGTGCGGTTGGCCTCGATCGCGGCCTCGCGCGCCTCGACGCTGGCGCCCTCGGCCAGAACGCCCTGAGCCTCGGAGAGGGCCAGAATCGCGTCGCGGCGGCGGTGAACGTCACGCGGCAGGTTGCCGAACCGCAGCTTGGCGCCCAGCGTCTTGCGCGCGCCGGTCCAGTCACCCTGCCCCGCCTGCAATTTCAACAAGACATCCTGGGTTTCTTCGTGCCGCGGTTTCAGCGCAAAGGCCTTTTCGGCAAGTTTGAGCGCGGTTTCCGTATTGCCCGCGTCCAGCTGCTGTTTCATCAGCCCGCGGATACCCACGAACCGCGTGCGGTCATCGACCAGAAGCCGCTTATAGGCCTCGGCCGCGCGATCACGGTCGCCCGCCAGTTCCGCCGCCTGTGCGGTCAATAATGTGGTCAGATCGGGCCGTTCCAGATAGCGTTCGGCCTTGCTGGCCTTGGCCAAGGCCAATGTGCCCTCGCCCGAGGCCAATGCCATCATGCCTTCGGACAACGCCTCGAACCCTTTGCGTTCGCGGTTGCGGTTCATGTAGCGGGTAATTGCGGTTTCGTCGCCGTTGAGGAACCGCAAGAACGCAAAGCCCAGCCCCAACAGACGCACGACACCCCAGACAACAGCGGCAAAGAGGATCAGCGCGACGGCGGATTCCAGCGGGCTGAAGGTGATTTCCAACCCCGCCACGGTGATGGCCGCGCCGCCTTCCAGTTCCGACAAACGTCCCGCGCCCCATGTCAGGCCTGTGACGGCGGCGACAAAGCCAAGGATCTTGATAAGGGTCCAGAGCATGGTCCTAGTTCTCCGCGGTCGGGGGCAAAAGCGCATCAATGGCCGCGCCGACGTCAATCCGGTTGCGGGCTGCGGCCAGCCAGTCCTGCATCTTGGCGGCGGCTTCGGGCGGCAAGGCGGCAAGCTCGTCCAGCGCGGCAGCAAGTTGCCCACTGCCCAGCGCCGCTTCGGCACGCGACAGAACGGCGTCCACGCTGTCGCCGGCCTGTGCGGTCACTGACCGGATGTCCAGCGTGCTGCGCAGGAAATTGACAAAGGCGTTGCCCGTCTCGCCCGAAACCCCCGCATCGCGCGCAGCCGAAAGCGCGGCGCGCGCGGCAGCCGGATATTGGGTGCGCAGGTCCGACAGCGTGGGCAGGCCATCGACGGCATCGACCACCGACTGGGGCACCGTCACACCGTTTTGTGCCAAATCGGCAATCGGCGCGGCCATATCGCCCGCGTCCGCAAAAGCGGTTTTCAGACGCGCCAGCGCTTCGGTCGCGGCGGCAACACGGCTGTCTTGTGCGATGTTGTCACGCGCGGCCTGCGCGGTATCGATTGCGCTGGTCACGCGGCTTTCGGTTTCGGTCTTCAGTGCGTCAAAACGGGCCGAAATCTCGGCCAGCCGCGACTGCATCGCGGCAAAGGCGATGGCGGAAACGCTCTGGTCAGGGGCGGGCAGCGCGGAAAGTGCCGTCACCTCATCACGCAGTTTCGCCAGATCGGCGGTGGCGGTGTTCTGGGCATCAGCAATTTCAGCCAGCGCCTGTTGAATTGGCGTCAGGTCAACGGGGTCCGGCTGGACCATCAGTTCGGACTCGATATCGGCGATGCGCGCATCCTGTGTCGCAAGATTATCGGCGATGCCGGCGTCCAGAACGTCGCGCAGGAAATAGCCGCCGCCAACGCCCGCCGCGGCGACAATTGCGCCCGCCAGCACCATTGGCAGGGCCGCGCCCCGTCGCGCGGGCACAGGGCTGGACGGAACAGATTCCGCCATGCCCGCGGTCGCGGGTCCGGCCTCGGGCGCCGTCTGTGGGGATTCGTCTTTGTCCAAAGCCGCCTCGCTGATGTTCGTCTTACCCTAACGTGGGGTCTTTGCAGGGTTCAAGCAAGCGGCGCGGGGTCGCAGAGTTCGCGCAAGATCGCGGCCACGGTTGCGGCAATGGTGCCGCCATCTGGCGCCTCGGATATGTCGATGGTGGTCGGCGCAAAGGCAGCCGCCATACGGGCGACAGGCTGGCTCATGGCCACGACGTGCAGCGGGGCGGCAAAAGGACCATCCGCCGCCACGATTTCGGCGGTGCGCGCCGAAAAGAGCGGCATCACCACTGGCGCGCGGCCTGCCAAGGCATCAAGCGCCTCGTCGTTCAACGGAACGGCCTCTTGATCATAGACCAACACCTCGTCCACCGCCCGACCGACTTCGCCCAGACGGGCGACCAGATCACCCGCCACATGCACGCCGCGCAGGTAAAGGACCCGTCCGGCGGGCGGGCTTTCCAACAAGGCCTCGGTCAACGCCGCGGCATTCGGCGCGACCAGATAGGGCACCAGCCCCGCCGCGCGCGCGGCCTCGGCGGTGCGGGCGCCGACGCAATAGGCGGGCAGGGCGGGAATTTCATCGGGCATGGCGCGGACGGCCTCGACCGAGGTCAAGATCACCGCGACATGCGGTCCGGCGGGCAGACGCGGATCCAGCGGGACGATCCGCAGCACAGGCGAGATGACCGTATGCACGGAAAACCCCAGCCGCGATTCAACCGCGTTGCGCGTCTGTTCCGACGACGGCGCCGGTCTGGTCAAAAGCAGGATCGGTTCTTGGGATGACATCGGGACAGACCATGACCATTGTTCACGCGCAGGGCCAGTGTTACCTGCGGATGAAACAGGTGCAACCAGACCCGATGACCCGCGAACTGACCATACTCGGCCTAGAAAGCAGCTGCGACGACACCGCCGCGGCCGTCGTGCGCGGCGTTGCGGGGCAGGCGCGGGTTCTGGCGTCAGTCGTTTACGGCCAGACCGAATTACACGCCGATTTCGGCGGCGTCGTGCCAGAGATCGCCGCGCGGGCGCATGCGGAAAAGCTGGACCTCTGTGTGGAAGAGGCGATGGCCAAGGCCGGTATCGGCTTTGACGCGCTGGACGCGATCGCGGTGACAGCGGGGCCGGGGTTGATCGGCGGGGTTCTGTCGGGCGTGATGTGCGCCAAGGGGCTAGCCGCCGCAACGGGCCTGCCCATCGTGGGGGTGAACCACCTTGCCGGCCATGCGCTGACGCCACGTTTGACCGACGGGGCGCCCTTTCCCTATCTGATGCTTCTGGTGTCGGGCGGGCATTGCCAGTTCCTGATTGCCGAAGGTCCCGAACGCTTTAGCCGGCTGGGCGGCACCATCGACGATGCGCCGGGCGAGGCCTTTGACAAGACCGCGCGGCTTTTGGGCCTGCCCCAGCCCGGTGGCCCGCATGTCGAGCGCGAAGCGCAGAGCGGCGATGCGAACCGCTATCCGATGCCGCGCCCGCTGCTGGACCGGCCCGGTTGCGATATGTCCTTTTCCGGTCTGAAAACCGCGCTTTTGCGGGCGCGTGACAGCGTGGTCGCTGAAAAAGGTGGCCTGACATTGCAGGACCGCGCCGATCTGGCTGCAGGGTTCCAATCGGCGGTGGCGGCTATTCTGACAGAAAAATCGCGTCGCGCGTTGTTGGAATATGTGGCGCTGAAACCGGCCAAGCGCAGCTTTGCAGTCGCCGGCGGCGTGGCCGCGAACAGCGTGATCCGCGCCGCGCTCATGGATGTTTCGGCCAAATTAGACACTGAATTCATTGCGCCACCCTTGGCGCTCTGTACCGACAACGCCGCCATGATCGCCTACGCGGGTCTCGAACGGTTCGCGGCTGGCAAATCCGACGACATGGCCTTGTCGGCGCGGCCGCGTTGGCCTTTGGATGAACGCAGCCCCGCCTTGCTGGGGTCTGGCAAGAAAGGGGCAAAGGCATGAGCGTTGCTGTTTTGGGGGCAGGGGCCTTTGGCACGGCGCTGGCGGTTTCGCTGGCACATGAGGGTGGCCAGATCGGACTATGGGCGCGCGACGCCGCCACGGTGGCCCATATGCGCGACCATGGCGAGGCGCCGCGACTGCCGGGCGTGGAATTGCCCGCAAATATCGCCGTAAATGCCAATTTAGAGACTGTATGCGCCGCCGATACCCTGCTTTTGGCTGTTCCAGCACAGGCGCTGCGCGGCTTTGTCGCCGAACATGCAGCCTTGCTGGACGGCAAGGCGTTGGTCGCCTGTTGCAAGGGCGTCGATCTGATGACGCTTACCGGCCCTGTCGGCGCAATTCGCGCCAGCCTGCCGGAGGCCAGCCCCGCGATCCTGACAGGGCCCAGCTTTGCCGCCGATATCGCGCGCGGCCTGCCAACCGCTTTGACACTGGCCTGTGCCGATCCGGCGCTGGGTGCGGCGCTTCAGGCGCAGCTTTCGACCGCCAATCTGCGCCTATACCGGACAACAGACGTGACCGGCGCCGAGTTGGGTGGCGCCTTGAAGAACGTCATGGCCATCGCCTGCGGCGCGGCCATGGGTGCAGGATTTGGCGAAAGTGCGCGCGCCGCTGTTCTGACGCGCGGCTTTGCCGAGATGCAGCGTCTGGCAGCGGCCATGGGCGCACAGCCTGAAACGCTGGCGGGGCTGTCCGGCTTTGGTGATCTGGTATTGACCAGCACCTCTGAGCAGTCGCGCAACTATCGCTATGGTCTGGCGCTGGGCCGTGGCGAAGGGTTTGATCCGACCACGACGGTCGAAGGGGTTTCGACCGCCAAAGCAGTCTCTAACTTGGCGAAATCCCTTGAAATCGATTTGCCGATCACCACGGCCGTGGCCGCGCTGATTGGCGGAAAACTGACCGTGACCGAGGCCATGAAGGCGCTTTTGGCACGACCCCTGAAGGAGGAATGAATGCGTGTAGCCCTGATCGCCACCGACAAAGCCGGTGCGCTGCAAACCCGTCTGGATAATCGCGCGGCCCATCTGGCCTATATCGCCGAAACCGGTGTCGTTGAAATGGCTGGCCCGCTGTTGGATGCCCAAGGCGGCATGGCGGGCTCGATGATCGTGTTGTCGGTTGAAACCTTTGCCGATGCCCAGAACTGGGCCGCCAACGACCCCTACGCCAAAGCGGGCCTGTTCAGCGACGTGCGTCTGCAAGAATGGAAAAAGGTGATCGGCTGATGGCCTATTGGCTTTTCAAATCCGAACCCGATGTCTGGAGCTGGGACGATCAGGTTGCAAAGGGTGACGTGGGTGAGGAATGGCATGGGGTGCGCAACTATCAGGCGCGCAACAACATGCGGGCGATGAAGCTGGGCGACCGCGGGTTCTTTTACCATTCGCGCACCGGTTTGGAGATCGTGGGTATCGTCGAGGTCTGTGCCTTGTCGCATCCTGACAGCACCACCGAAGACCATCGTTGGGACTGCGTCGATATCCGCGCGGTTCGCCCGACAGGTCGCGCCATTACGCTGGCCGAGATGAAGAACCACCCCGAGTTGGAAAACATGGTGCTGGTCAATAACACCCGCCTGTCCGTTCAGCCGGTTTCCGTAGCGGAATGGCTGCATATCTGCGGTGTTACGGGCACTGAACCATAGCGCAACGCGCCAAGCCGCTGCATAATCGGCTCGATATCCAACCGGAGGTTCACATGGATTATCTCAATGTTATCGTTGCTGCTGCCGCGTCGTGGCTGTTTGGCGCCCTGTGGTACATGATTTTCGCCAAACCGTGGCAGCGCGTTTCTGGCGCCAAGATGGGCAGCGATCGTCCCGATGGCGGCCGTAGCCCGATGCCCTTTATCCTGTCGGCCATCGCCATGCTGATCGTCGCGGGCCTGTTGCGGTTCGTCTTTACCCAAGCCGGCGTGTTCAACCCCTTCATGGGCGCAGTCTACGGCGGCGCGGTCGGGCTGTTCGCGATCACGCCTTGGACGATGATCAACAACGCCTATGCGGGTCGGCCTGCGCTGTTGACGGTGATCGACGGCGGCTATTCGACCATCGGCTGCGCGATCATGGGTATCGCTCTGGTCATGATCTGAAAAAATGGGGTCCGACCCCCCGGCCGGACCCCCTCACCCCGCGTGCTCCCATAGCCACCACACGCGTCTGAATATCGGTCCGGGCCGTACTGGCCGTTGACTCAGTGCTAGCCTGAAATGGACCGATTCCGCAAAGCCAAAGCCCCTAAAATCCGATTCAAACGGCCATGTCTGCTTATGACCTTCCCCCGGATCTACGCCAGTTGGCCGAGGCCGCAGCCGGCGCCGCGACCGCGCGGCGCGCGGGTGTTTCCAGCCTGACGCAGACCTATAAGGTTGGCGGACGTTCGACCGAAGCCATGGATTTTGGCGCCTATCTGGCGGCCCGCCTACCCGCGACCTATGCCGCCGTTGCGCGCGTTCTGGACATGGCCGCGACGCATATCCCCGATTTTGCTCCGACAAGCGTTCTTGATGTCGGATCAGGGCCTGGCACGGCCAGTTGGGCGGCGGTTGACCGTTTTGCCACGGTGCAAAACGTCAGTTTTATCGACAGCAACCCGCTGTTTCTGAACCTTGCGCTGGATCTGGCGGGGCGGTCAGACCGTCTGGCGCTGCGCGCCGCAACGGGTGCGCGCGGCGACATGGCGGCCCTGCCCCCATCGCAAGCCGATCTGGTGATCGCCGCTTATGCGCTGGCCGAGGCGCCCGAGGCGCGGGCCGCAGAAATCGCGGCGCACCTCTGGTCGCGCACCGATCAGGTGCTGGTTATCACCGAACCCGGCACGCCCGCCGGTTTCGCCCGCATCGCACAGGCCCGCGCGGCGCTGATCGGTAGGGGCGCCACGATTGCCGCGCCCTGCCCCGGTAATGGCCCCTGCCCTGTTGTGGCGCCGGACTGGTGTCACTTTGCCGTGCGCCTGTCGCGCAGCCGCCTGCATATGCAGGCCAAAAGCGCGCGCGTCCCTTTCGAGGACGAGCCCTTTGCCTGCCTTGTGGCCACGCGTTTACCCGCCAAGCCCGCGCCACGTATCCTGACACGCCCCAGCGAGACCAAGGCCGGCGTTGCGCTGCGGCTATGTGCCGAGGGCGGGATCAATGAACGCACGGTCGCTAAACGTGAGGGTGCGGATTTCAAGCGGGCCAAAAAGGCCGGCTGGGGCGATGATTACTGAAACGAAAACGCCGCCCCGAAGGGCGACGTTCGCATCGGCCCTAGGGCACAATCAATAGCGGTAATGCTCGGGCTTGAAGGGGCCTTCGATGGTCACGCCGATGTAGTCGGCCTGTTCCTTTTGCAGCGTCGTCAGCCTTGCGCCGATCCGCGCAAGGTGCAGGCGCGCGACCTTTTCGTCGAGTTGCTTGGGCAGGATGTAAACGCCCGCCGCGTAGTCCTGACCTTTGGTCCAAAGCTCGATTTGCGCCAGAACCTGGTTCGAGAACGAGGCCGACATCACGAATGAAGGGTGACCTGTGGCATTGCCGAGGTTCAACAGACGCCCTTCCGACAGAAGGATGATCTTGTTGCCCGAAGGCATCTCGATCATGTCGACCTGATCCTTGATGTTGGTCCACTTGTGGTTCTTGAGCGCAGCGACCTGAATTTCGTTATCGAAATGGCCGATGTTGCCGACGATGGCCATGTTCTTCATCTCGCGCATATGCTCGATGCGGATCACGTCCTTGTTGCCGGTAGTGGTGATAAAGATATCGGCGCTGGCGACTTCGTCTTCGAGGATCGTCACCTCATAGCCGTCCATGGCGGCCTGCAAGGCGCAGATCGGATCGACCTCGGTCACCTTGACGCGGGCGCCCGCACCACGCAGCGAAGCGGCCGAGCCCTTGCCCACATCGCCATAGCCGCAGACCACCGCGACCTTACCGGCCATCATGGTGTCGGTGGCGCGGCGGATACCGTCAACCAGCGATTCCTTGCAGCCGTATTTGTTGTCGAACTTCGACTTGGTGACGCTGTCGTTGACGTTGATTGCGGGGAAGGGCAACTGGCCCTTCTTGTGCAGCTCATAAAGACGGTGAACGCCTGTGGTGGTTTCTTCGGACACGCCCTTGATCGCGGCGCGCTGCTTGGTGAACCAACCGGGGCTGGCGGCCAGACGCTTTTTGATCTGGTTGAAAAGGCAGACCTCTTCTTCGCTCGTAGGCACGGAAATCAGGTGGGTCTCACCCGCCTCGACCCGTGCGCCGATCAGCACATAGAGCGTCGCATCCCCGCCATCGTCGAGGATCATGTTGCAGGTGCCCTCTTCGCCGCCGAACTGGAAAATCTTGTCGGTGTATTCCCAATACTGCTCCAGCGTTTCGCCCTTGATGGCGAAAACAGGCGTGCCGCCTGCGGCTATGGCGGCAGCGGCGTGGTCTTGGGTCGAAAAGATGTTGCACGAGGCCCAGCGCACATCGGCGCCCAAGGCCTTGAGCGTTTCGATCAGCACGGCGGTCTGGATCGTCATGTGCAGCGAGCCGGCAATCTTGGCGCCCTTGAGCGGCTTGGATTGGCCGTATTCGTCGCGCAGCGCCATCAGGCCCGGCATTTCGGTTTCGGCAATGTCCAGTTCCTTGCGGCCATAGTCGGCAAGGTTGATGTCGCGGATGATATAATCCTTGGCCACGGGCCACACTCCTCATGTCGTTTCGCTGGGTGAGATAGCACTCTGGCCCCGTCCCGGCAACCGACGCCGCTGAATGGTTGACATCGCCCCAGAGCCTGCCGCACCTATCGGGTTCGCAGCCCGCAATTCGGAGCCCCCGATGACCACTCTCCGGCCGATGACCGAAGCCGAGTTTCAGGCCTTTTACCAGAGTTCCCGCCAAAGCTATGCGGCCGACAAAGTGGCGACCATCGGCATGTCCGCCGATGAGGCAGACCGGCTTGCCGCCGAGTCCTTTGCCCGCCTTGTCCCCGATGGGCTGGCAACCAAGGACGCGCATTTCTACATGGCCGAGGATGCGGCCGGTGCCGTTGTGGGCTGGCTGTGGTTCAATATCCGCCGCGACTGGGGCATGACCGAATGCTTTATTTTCGACATCGCCGTTCATGAGCCCCACCGACGCCAAGGCCACGCCGCCGCGATGCTGAAGGCGCTAGAACCGCTTGCCGCCAGCTTGGGCGCGACCAGCATAGGCCTGCACGTCTTTGGCTGGAACGACGGCGCCATCGAACTTTACCGCAAGGCGGGGTTTGCGGTGACCGATCTGAACATGTCGATGAAGATTGCGTCATGAAACAGCCGCGCGCATGGCAAAGGATGCTTTCGGGTCGCAGGCTGGATCTGTTGGACCCGACCCCTATGGATATCGAGATCGAGGACATCGCCCATGGGCTGGCCTTTGTGGCGCGATGGAACGGGCAGACGCGTGGCGATTGGCCCTATTCGGTGGCGGAGCATTCGCTTCTGGTTGAGGAAATCTTTCATATCCAGAACCCGACAGAACCCACCAGATGGCGGCTTGCCGCGCTTTTGCATGACGCGCCCGAATATGTGATCGGCGACATGATATCGCCGGTCAAAGCGGCCGTTGGCCCGGGTTATGGCGCTATGGATGAACGGCTGACAGCCGCCGTGCATCTGCGCTTTGGCCTGCCTGCGCAGATTCCTGTTGCCGTGAAAAAGGCGATCAAAGCTGCCGACAAAGTCAGCGCGTGGCTCGAGGCCATCGAGATTGCCGGATTTTCAAAGACCGAGGCCGACAAGCTGTTCGGCCGCCAGAACCCCGACCTGATCGCGCGCTTGTCGATCCGGCTCCGCCCCCCGCGCGAGGTGCGGCAAGATTTCACCGCCCGCGTTCAAATCCTGCTCAAGGCGCTTGCATGACCATCTCCATACGCCCCGCGATTGCGGCCGACGCGCCCGCGATGACCGCGCTCATCAACAAGATCATCGCATTGGGCGGCACCACGGCGCATCAACGCGCCTTTGATGCGGCAAGGATGCAGGCGCATTACATCGCCCCGCCGCGTTGCATTTGCTGCTTTGTGGCCGACCGCAACGGGCAGATCCTTGGCTTTCAAGCGCTGGAATGGGCTGACCCGGATTGGGACGGCGCGGGCAAGCTGCCTGCCGACTGGGCTGTGATCGCGACGTTTGTCGATATCGGGCATCAGGGCATGGGCATTGGTAGCGGGCTTTTCGGCGCGACGCTGGGCGCGGCCGAGGCCGCGGGCGTTGTCGCCATCGACGCGACCATCCGCGCCGATAACGAGGGCGGACTTTTCTATTACGAAGACATGGGCTTTGAGGACTACGGCATTATCCGCGACGAGCCCCTGCGTGACGGGCGCCGCGTGGACCGTATTCGCAAAAAGTTCGTGATCTAGCGCGGGCTGCGCTTGGCCAGAATGCGCTGCAGGGTGCGGCGATGCATGGATAGCCGCCGCGCCGTTTCACTGACGTTGCGGTCGCACTGCTCGTAAACACGCTGGATGTGTTCCCAACGCACGCGATCCGCGCTCATCGGGTTTTCCGGCGGCGGCGGCAGCGCATCGCTCCGCGACAAGAGCGCGTTGACCACATCGTTGGCGTCGGCGGGCTTGGACAGATAGTCGGCGGCACCGATCTTGACCGCGGCGACGGCGGTGGCGATTGCACCGTATCCGGTCAACACTACAACGCGGCAATCGGGGCGGCGCGCGTGCAGCGCCTCGACCACATCCAGCCCGTTGCCATCGCCAAGACGGAGATCGACCACGGCAAAGGCAGGGCCACGAAGCGCGGCAGTCTTGCCCTCGGCCACCGAACCTGCGGTTACGACCTCGAACCCGCGCTTTTCCATCGCCTTGGCGAGGCGTTTAAGAAACAGGTCGTCGTCATCGACAAGCAGCAGGCTGGGGTCCGCGCCAAGATCAAGCTTTTCGCTGTCCAAGGGTTCCTCCGTCATTGCCTCGAAGACAGGTAATGCGCTGGTGGCGCGGGGTCAAACCCTCAGGACGCGTGGTCAAGGAAACAAGCCACGCTTTCGGCCATCTGTTCGGATGTGTCCTCTCGCGCGTAATAGGTCAAAAAACCCCGATCGGGCGACATCAGATAGGTGAAGGCCGAGTGGTTGACCGTGTAATAGACAGGGTCGTCGTCGAGAATCTGGTAAAAGGCGCGATAGGCGCGCGCCGCATCGGCGATCTGCGCCTCGGTGCCGGTCAGGCCCACCATATCGGGGCTGAAATTAGCCGTGAATTCGGCCATCACCTGCGGCGTGTCGCGTCCCGGATCGACCGATATGAAGACCTGCTTCACATCGTATCCTTGCGCCGCCAAAAGATCGACCGCGCCCGCCGTGCGCGACGTATCCAAGGGGCAGACATCGGGACAGAAGGTGTAGCCGAAATAGACCAGTGTCGGCCTGTCGATCACGTCCTTATCGGTCACCGCCTGTCCGTTCTCGTCGATCAGCGTGAATGGCCCACCAATATCCGCCCCGCCCGCAACCTGCCCACCAAGGCAATCGGCGAACTGGTTTTCCGGTTTCAGCACTGTCACCTTCAGCGTGAAATAGCCCAGCGCGATGCCGGCTATGGCAGCGGCGGCGATGGCATAGATGCGCGGGTTCATGGGGGCCTCCGTTAGATCGACGGATTGATCGCGGATCGTGTCACCAATAACAATGGGTAAACCTGTCGCAATGTGAAAGAGCCTTATGGCCGAACCGCAGCATGAATGGTTCATGGCGCGCCGCCGCGGCAACCTGCTGCGACTGCGCACGCTGAACCAACTGCGCTGGATCGCTATTGCCGGCCAGTCTGCCGCGCTGATTGCCGCCAATTTCTATTTCGGCCTTCGTGTGCCTAGCGACGCGATCATCGCCACCATCGGCCTGTCGGTGGGCGTCAATCTGGTGACGCGCACGCTTTTGCCGGAAAACCGCATCCTGTCCGAACGCGAGGCTACGGCCTTTCTGGTGTTCGATAGCCTGCAGCTTGGTCTTTTGCTGGCCCTGACCGGCGGGTTAAACAACCCCTTCGCGCTGCTGACGCTGGTGCCCGTGGCCATCGCCGCCACCGTGGCGGACCGGTCGGGGGTGTTCCTGATTGGCGCGCTGACCGTGGCCATTGTCACGCTGACCGCATTTTTCCATATCGACGTAGGTCTGCCCGATGGCGGCACGCTGGTATTGCCAGCAACGGCGCTGCTGGGCTTTTGGGTCGCCTTGGTTATCGGCTCGGTGTTCTTGGGCGCCTACGCCCATAGCGTGACCAGCGAGATGGACGCGATGCGCGATGCCTTGGCCGCCGCCGAAATGGCGCTGGCCCGCGAACAAAAGCTGACGGATATGGGCGGGGTGGTCGCCGCCGCCGCGCATGAGTTGGGCACGCCATTGGCCACGATCAAACTGGTGTCGGGCGAGCTTGCGGATGAGCTGGAGGGGCATGACGAATTGCGCGCCGATCTGGCGTTGATCCGGCAAGAGGCCGATCGCTGCGGTGCGATCCTGCGGTCGATGGGGCGGGCGGGCAAGGATGACCTCTTGCTGCGGCGCGCTCCGGTCGAAGTTGTGGTGCGCGAGGCGGCAGAACCGCATATGAGCCGCGGCAAGTCGGTGGAATTGCATGCGCTGGCCGACATCGGCGCGGCGCATGAACAACCCGTTATCCTGCGCAGGCCCGAAATCTTGCACGGGCTGCGCAACCTTATTCAGAACGCGGTCGATTTTGCGGCGTCCTCGGTCGACATCGATGTTTCATGGTCCGAAACCTCGATCACCGTGCGTATCGCCGATGATGGTCCGGGCTACCCGCCAGGCATGATCGGTCGCATTGGCGAGCCGTTCATGCGTAACCGCCCGCGTGGTGACGAGGTGCGGCCAGGGTATGAGGGCATGGGGCTTGGGCTTTTCATCGCCAAGACCCTGTTGGAACGGTCGGGCGGATCGGTCGATTTCGCCAATGTCTCGACACGCGCGGGCGGGCTTGGCGGCGCAATGGTGATGGTGCGCTGGGCGCGCGCGGGGCTTGAGGTCGGCCCCAATGCGCTGAATGCCGGACTGGGCGAGAACCAGCCCTTTGCCGATGGACTTGGTTAACGGCCCATTAATCGTCGATTAACCGAATCTGGCCAACCTTGCAGGCAGGGGGTGGCCATGACGCTTCTTGAAAAACTGGCACTTGTGCTTTTGGCAGCGCCCATCGCCGCGATCATCGCGGCGGCGGTAATGCTGTTGGCGGCCCGTCTGACGCCCCGCCCCGTTGTCCACAGACCACCCAGTGACCCCGACCCGATGCCCGAGGTCGGCGATCGCGGCGAGACCGCGTTTTTGCGCCGTGTTGTGGGCGATGCGCCCCTGCTGATCTGGCGCGAGGGCGCGGACGGCGAGGTCAATTGGGCCAACGCCGCCTATCTGGCGCTTGCGGCGCCGCCTGACCTGTTGGACCACGGCGGTACCGGCTGGCCGCTGCCGCGCCTTTTCGCGGACCCCGGCCCCGATCTGGGCAAACCCCGCCGCCAGCGCCTGATGCGCAGCGACGGCAAGTCCGGCCCATGGCACGAAATAACCAGCGCCAGCGACGCCGAAGGGACACTGCACTTTGCGATCGAGGTCGAAGCGGTAGTCGAGGCCGAACGTGCGCGGCGCGACTTTGTGCAGACGCTGGCCAAGACATTTGCCGAACTGTCGATCGGGCTCGCCATTTTTGACCGCCAGCGGAGGCTGATCCTGTTCAACCCCGCCCTGACCGAACTGACTGGCCTCGCGCCGGGGTTTCTGGCGGGGCGGCCCACGCTGCAAACCATGCTGGACCGCATGCGCGAGGCGCGCCGCCTGCCGGAACCCAAGAACTATGCGACATGGCGTCAGGAAATGGCCGCCTGCGAGGCCGAGGCGCGTCGCGGCGGCTGTCTGGAAACATGGGCCCTGCCCAATGGCCAGACCCTGCGCGTGACGGGCCGCCCCCATCCCGATGGGGCCGTGGCCTTTTTGTTCGAAGACATCAGCGCCGATGTGACCCTGACCCGCAGCTTCCGCGCCGAGATCGAGGCGACCCATGACGCGCTGGACATCATGGACGATGCCATCGCCGTTTTCGCGGCCAGCGGCACATTGGTTCTGGCCAACCGCGCCTATCACGTGTTGTGGGGCATGGACGCCGAGGCGTTGTCTGATCCCTCGCTGCACGACCACCTGCGGCTGTGGCAAAACGCGGGCGCACGGACGCCGGTCGACCTGAACGCGCGCACCGCCGTCGAGACGGAGGTGGACATGCAAGCCGCTGGCCGCTGGCGTTTACGTCTGACGCCCTTGCCCAAGGGTGCGACGCTGGCACGGCTTGAACCCCTGACGTCCGGCGCGGGGATCCGTCGCGCGGCTGGCTGAGAGGGCTTGCCCCTCTGCGGGCGGGCCATCATCTTGGGTGCCATGACCTATGACTCTGGCCCCATCCGTCTGGACAGCGAAGACACCACGCGCGTGTTGGCCGCCCGCATTGCGCCCCTGCTGCGGGCGGGTGATTGTATCTTGCTGGACGGCCCCATCGGGTCCGGAAAATCGGCCTTTGCCCGCGCGCTGATCCGCGCCCGTGCCGGTGCCGAAATCGAGGTCCCCTCGCCCACTTTCACACTGGTGCAAAGCTATGATGACGCCAAGGCCGAGATCTGGCACGCCGACCTCTACCGCCTGACCAGCCCTGACGAGGCGCTTGAACTTGGCTTGGGCGAGGCGTTCGAGACGGCCATCTGTCTGATCGAATGGCCCGACCGCTTGGCCGAGCTTGCGCCGGAAACGGCCTTGACGTTGCACATGGCCGCCCGTGACGACCATCACGAGGCGCGGTTTACGGGTCCTGCGGCATGGGGCGACAGGCTGCAGCACATCCTTTCCTGAACGCCGCCACCGGCCCTTTTCATGCGGGGCGCGCTTGGTCATGATCGGTGCATCCGTTATGAATGGTTCCAATGTTTGCAGCCTCACCCAAGCCCCGCGTTTTCGGCCTCGCGCCCGGTATCGAGTTTCCGCGCGCCTTTGTCGCGGGACTGTTGGAACGGCTGGGCCCCGCCGCGCCGCCCGAGGCACTGGCCCGCGCTGAAATCTGGGTGAACAGTGGCCGCATGGCCGCCAGTATCGAGGAAGCGTTCTCACGGCAGGGCGCAAGGTTGTTGCCGCGCATCGCTGTGGTCGCAGAGTTGGCGCAATTGCCCGTTTTGCCGCCCCTGCCCCCACCAGTGCCACCGCTGCGCCGCCGACTGGAACTGGCGCATGACATCCGCCTGCTGATCGACCGCCAGCCCGACCTTGCACCCCGATCGGCGCTTTTTGGTCTGGCCGATAGTCTGGCGGCACTTTTGGCCGAAATGCAGGACGAGGCCGTTCCCGCAGAGGCGGTCCTGGGCCTGGATACTGGCGCCCATTCCGCCCACTGGGCGCGCAGTCTGGCCTTTCTGCGGATCGTCGAAACCTTTGCCGCCCAGCGCGACAGCCGCCCCGACGCCGAAGCACGGCGGCGCGTGGTGGTCGAGCGTTTGGTGGCCAAGTGGCAGGCCAAGCCGCCCGAACATCCGGTGATTGTCGCAGGTTCGACCGGATCGCGCGGCACGACCGCCGCATTCATGGCCGCCGTGGCCAGCCTGCCGCAGGGCGCTGTGGTTCTGCCCGGCTTTGATTTCGACATGCCGCAGGCGGTTTGGGATACGCTTGATGACGCGCTAACGGGCGAAGACCACCCGCAGTTCCGCTTTCGTCGGTTGATGCAGACGCTGGACCTGACCAAGGCAGATATTCGTCACTGGACCGACGCGCCCCCGCCGGACCCGCTGCGAAACCGCCTGATCTCGCTTTCTTTGCGGCCCGCACCTGTGACCGATCAATGGCTGACCGAAGGCCCCCAACTGGGCGATCTGTCCGCCGCCACCGCGCGCATGACGCTGGTCGAGGCACCGTCACCACGGATCGAGGCGGAAACCATTGCACTGCGCCTGCGCGCCGCCGCCGCGCTGGGCCAAAGCGCCGCGCTGATCTCGCCCGACCGCATGTTGACGCGGATGGTGACCGCCGCGCTTGACCGTTGGGACATCTTGCCCGACGACAGCGCGGGCATGCCCTTTCTGCAATCGCCACCGGGCCGTCTGCTACGACAAACCGCCGAGGCGCTGGGTCGGCCCATTGGCGCTGCTGACCTTTTGGCGCTGATCAAACATCCGCTGGTCCACAGCGGTGCGGCGCGCGGACCGCATTTGCTGCACAGCCGCGAGTTTGAACTGGCCCTGCGCCGCCACGGCGCCCCGCACCCCGACCGCGCCTTTCTGATGCGATGGGCCGCTGGCGACGAAAGCCGCGTGCTATGGGCTGCGTGGCTGGCGGACGCGATCGAGGGGTTGGCACAGAACACCGGCGAAAACCCCTTTGCAGAGACGCTTTCCAACCATATCGCCATGACCGAACAGCTTGCCGCCGGCCCGCAGGCGTCCGGCGCGGGCGCGCTGTGGGATGAGGCCGCGGGGCGCGTCGCTGTCGACCTGATCGACGCGCTGCGCACCGAGGCCGACGCTGGCAGCGATATGACAGCGCGCGAATATGCCGATTTTGTCACGGGCATACTGGGTAGCAAAGAGGTCCGCGCCATTGATGCCCCGCACCCGTTGATCCGGATCTGGGGCACGCTGGAGTCGCGCGTTCAGGGATCGGACCTTGTGATCCTTGGCGGGCTGAACGAGGGCAAATGGCCTGAATCACCGCCGCCCGACCCATGGCTGAACCGCGCGATGCGCAAAGAGGCGGGGCTGTTGATGCCAGAACGCAAGATCGGCTTGGCGGCGCATGACTATCAGCAGGCGGTTGCCGCGCCCGAGGTCTGGTTGACCCGCGCCATCCGCGGCGACGAGGCCGAAACCGTTGCCGCGCGCTGGATCGGGCGGCTGACGAACCTTGTCGGCGGTCTTGGCCCCGCAGGCGAGGGCGCACTGAATGCGATGCGCGACCGTGGCGCGGGCTGGATCGCCGAGGCGCAACACCGTTTGCGGCCCGACCATGCGGTTGACCGCGCGCGCCGCCCCTCGCCCCGCCCGCCCATAGCCGCGCGGCCACGGCGCTTGTCGGTCACCGCAATTGAACGCCTGATCCGCGACCCCTATGCGATTTACGCGCGCCACGTGCTGCGGCTGGAAAAGCTCGAACCCCTGACGCCCGATGCCGATGCACGGTTGCGCGGCAATATCCTGCATCGGGTATTGGAACTTTTCATTCAGGGCGGCACAGATCCAGCCGCGCCCGATGCCGCGGAACAGTTGTTGCAGATTGCCGCCGATCAATTGGCGATCGACTGCCCGTGGCCAGTTCAGCGCATGATCTGGCAAGCGCGTTTTGCCGCCAACGTTCCGGCCTTTCTTGCGGCCGAGGTCGGGCGCCGCGCCAGCGCCAACCCCGCAGGGTTAGAGCTAAAGGGACAAATGGCCTTTTTAGAGCCTGATTTCCTGCTCACGTGTAAGGCCGACCGGATTGACAGGTTGGCAGACGGACAGCTTGCGCTTTACGACTATAAAACCGGCGCGCCGCCAACGCCCACGCAACAAATGCGATTCAACAAGCAGTTGTTGCTTGAGGCGATGATGGTCGAGGCAGGGGCTTTTGCCGGCATTCAGGGGCAGGCGGCCCTTGCGGCATTTCTGGGGGTTGGCAAGGCCTATGATGAGGTGATCGCCCCACTTGCCGACACGCCCGCGCCCCAAATCCGGCAAGAGTTTTTGGCGCTTCTGGCTGCGTGGTCAGAGCCCGCGCGTGGTTACACCGCCCGTATGGCGCATTTCAAGGAAGACGATCGTTCCGACTATGATCATCTGTCGCGGTTCGGCGAATGGTCGCCCTCTGACGACCCAATGCCCGAGGACCTGACATGACCGCCCCCGATCAGGCCACCGCCCGCCAACACGAAGCCGCGCATCCGCAGGCCTCTGTCTGGCTGACCGCGAATGCGGGGTCGGGCAAGACCAAGGTGCTGACCGACCGCGTCGCGCGCCTGTTGCTTGAGGGCGTCGAGCCGCAAAATGTGTTGTGCCTGACCTATACCAAGGCCGCCGCCGCCGAGATGCAAAACCGTCTTTTTCAAAGGCTTGGCGCGTGGGCGATGCTGAATGATGCCGCGCTGCGGGCCGAGTTGGTCAAGCTGGGCGTCGAAGGGGCCATGCCCTCTGGCCAATTGCGCCGCGCGCGGACCCTGTTTGCGCGCGCGCTGGAAACTCCGGGCGGATTGCGAATCCAGACGATTCACGCCTTTTGCGCGGCTTTGCTGCGGCGGTTTCCGCTGGAGGCCGGTGTGAGCCCGCAATTCACCGAAATGGAAGAGCGCCAAATCCAGCTGCTGCGCGCCGCTGTCGTCGAGTCAATGGCCGAGGGTCCGGACACCGCGCTGGTTCAGGCCGTGGCGGAGGCCACCAGCGATAATGATCTGGATAAGCTGACCGCCGATGTCGTCAGCGCCCGCGATCTGTTCGAGGCGGCCAAGATTGACGCGCTGGATGCGGCTTTCGGTCTGACGCAGGGCGACAACCAAGCGCGGCTTTTGGCCGATGTCTTCGACCGCGATGATCTGCGTTTGATTGCCGAGGTGGCATCCGCCTGCGCCAAGGGCAGCCCGACCGATGTCAAGGCTGCAGAGCTTCTGGGCGGGGTTCGCGGTCCTGATCTGGCGGCGCTGGTCATTCTGGAAAAGGTGCTTTTGACGGGTGATGGGGCAAAGCAGCCGTTCACCGCCAAGGTCGGCAAATTTCCGACAAAGGACACTAGAAAGGGTATTTCGGCCCTTATTGGCGATCTAGAGGACCTGATGTTACGCGTTCAGGACAATCGCGATCGTCGCATGACCTTGGCTGTTCGCGACCGTGCGACGGTGCTGATCAATTTTGCCCGCGCCTTTCTGCCCGCCTATGACGTGGCCAAGCGCGATCATGGCGCGCTGGATTTTGATGACCTGATCCGCAAGGCACGCGGCCTTTTGAACGACCCGTCGGTGGCGCAATGGGTGCTTTACCGCCTCGATGGCGGCATAGACCATATTCTGGTGGACGAAGCGCAGGACACCAGCCCCGCGCAATGGCAGGTGATCGACCGCCTAACACAGGAATTCGGTGCGGGCGAAGGAGCGCGGTCGGGTCTGCGCCGCACCGTCTTTGTGGTGGGTGACCGCAAACAATCGATCTATTCATTCCAAGGTGCGGACCCCGATGCCTTTGACGGTATGGCCGCCACCTTTGGAGAAAGGCTGCGCCAGATCGGCGACCGGCTGAACCGTGTCGAGATGCAGCATTCGTTCCGTTCGGCGCCGGTGATCCTTGATGCGGTGGATCGTGTCTTGGGGCCCAAGGCCAATCAGGGGCTGGGCGGCACGGTTCGGCACGCGGCCTTTCATGACAAAATGCCTGGCCGTATCGACCTTTGGCCCGCGCTAGAGCCCGCGGCCGAGGACAAGTCCGAACTGCCTTGGTATCAGCCCGTCGACCAGCCCAGCCGCAAGCAGGCCGATATCCAGCTGGCCGAGACCATCGCCGATGAAATTCTGCGGATGACACAGCAAGAGGCGATACCGGATTCCGAAAACGGGTTTGCCGGACGCCCCGTGACCGAGGGCGATTTCCTGATCCTCGTCCAGCGCCGCTCGCTGCTTTTTGCCGAGATCATCCGCGCGTGCAAAGCGCGCGGGTTGCGGATTGCTGGCGCAGACCGCCTGCGGGTGGGCGCAGAAACCGCGGTCAATGACATCGCCGCGGTGCTGCGGTTCTTGTCATTGCCCGAAGACGACCTGTCACTGGCCGAGGCGCTACGTTCACCGATCTTTGGCTGGAGCGAACAAGACCTCTTTACGCTGGCGCACCATCGCGGCGAGAGACAATTCCTCTGGCACGCGCTGCGCGACCAAAAAGCACTGCACGCCAAGACGTTGGGCATTCTGCATGACTTGCTTGGCAGGGCGGATTTCCTGCGGCCCTATGACCTGATCTCGCGCCTTTTGATCCGGCACGGCGGGCGGCAATTGCTGTTGGCGCGGCTGGGCGCCGAGGCCGAGGATGGCATTGACGTGCTGCTTTCGCAGGCGCTGGCCTATGAGCAAAGCAGCGTGCCCAGCCTGACGGGTTTTCTGGACTGGATGCAGACCGAGGATGTCGAGTTCAAACGCCAGATGGATGCGCGCGAAGACCGCATCCGCGTGATGACGGTGCATGGCGCCAAGGGCCTTGAATCGCCCATCGTCATATTGCCGGACACCTATGACCGCCGCGACCGCCCAGCGCCGCCGGTGATGCGGGTCGGCGATCAGCCCGCTTGGTCGCCCAAGGCCGATGACACGCCCGCGTCACTGCGTGATGCGCTGGCCGCGCGCCGCGCCCGCGACCAAGAGGAGCGTCAGCGGCTGTTGTATGTGGCGATGACGCGCGCCGAAAAATGGCTGATCGTCTGCGGCGCCAAGAAAAAGGATAGCACCGACGGTTGGCTGCCCAGCATCGAAGAGGGGTTGCGCAACGGGGCAGGTGCCATCGAGGTCGACCAGCCAACAGGGCGCGGTCTGCGGCTGGCCGATCCGCGCTGGGCGGCAATGACGCGGCCAGAACCCAAACGCCGCGGCGACGCGCCGCCCGCACCCGCGCCCCTGCCGCCGATCCCCGCGGCCGATCCCGCCCCTGCGCCCCTGTCGCCATCTGGCCTAGGTGGGGCCAAGGTGATTGCGGGCGACAGCGGCGAATGGGATGACATGGCCCTGCAGCGCGGCACTTGGCTGCACGCCTTGCTGGAACATCTGCCCAAGGCCCCGCCCGACCAGCGCGTGGCACTGGGACAGGCGGTCCTGTCGCTTTCGACCCCCGCGCCAGACGGGGTCGCGGCCACCGCGCTGGTGGATCGGGTCTGCGCGCTGATCGCCGATCCTGCGTTGGCCGCGATCTTTACGGGTGACGCCTTGGTCGAGGTCGGCTTTGCCGCGAACCTGCCCGCCTTCGGCGGTCAGAAAATGGCCGGCGCCATGGACCGGCTTATAGTGACGCCCGACTGCGTGACGGTTGTGGACTACAAGTCGAACCGGCTGGTTCCGGATGAACCCAAGGACGTGCCCGCGGGCATCTTGCGGCAAATGGCGGCTTATGCGGCATCGCTGCGGCAGATCTACCCTGAACGCCGCATCGAGACCGCGATCCTTTGGACCGAGACCGGAAAACTGATGGCCTTGCCCCACGATCTGGTGAGTGGGGCCTTGTCGTGACACATCACACCTTGACCATGTTTCGTATGAAACCTAGGTTCGACCACAAATCTTAGCGCCTGAGGAGAGCCCTGATGGCAACCGTTGCTGCTTCCGATACCACATTTGAAACCGAAGTTCTGAACTCGCCCATCCCCGTCGTGGTGGATTTCTGGGCGGAATGGTGCGGCCCCTGCCGCATGATCGGCCCCGCTCTGGAAGAATTGTCCAACGAAATGGCGGGCCGCGTTAAGATCGTTAAGGTCAACGTGGACGAAAACCCCGTCTCGCCCTCGCAGCTTGGCGTTCGTGGTATTCCCGCACTGTTCGTGTTCAAGGACGGTCAGGTTGTCGCCAACAAGGCAGGCGCCGCGCCCAAAGCCGCCCTTCAGGCATGGATCGAAGGTTCGATCTGATCCCCTGAAAACCGCTGAATGACAGGGCGCCTTCGGGCGCCCTTTTCATATGTGCCAACCATGCGCGCGAAAGGTGGCCAGAACCTCGTCCTCGAACTCTGGCGCGCCGGCGTTCAACGAATTGAGTTTGAGATACCAATACAGGTAGCGCGCAAAGTCCGGCCGTTCAGTGACATGGGCAAACGCCGCCTCGATGCCGTCGCGCGGCACCGAACCGGCGATGTGCTGAAAATCGATCGTCGCGAAAAGCACGGCGGGTTTTTCAAAGAAATAGCCCAACAGCGCCACCGAGGAATATTGCGCCACGACAAAGCTACAGCGGGGCAACAGGTCCATCGAGCCGCCTTCGCGCAAGGTCACGCGCGGTTCGCTGGCGGCAAACGCACGCAAGGCCGCATCGCCCCGTTCGGACAGGGGTGCTTTGGGGTGCATCGTCACAATCAGGGGCAGATCGGTCTGCACCAAAGTGGCCTCGATCATTTCCAGCGGGCTCATCGCCTGAAAGTCGCGCTGGTCAAAAACCGTTCCCTGCAGCGGCACCAATACAAACCGTTCATCGCTGATCGCCGGCGCATCGGGAAAAACGCGCTTTTTCCATGCATCAAAGAATTTTTGCGCCGCTTCGGGGTCAACCGTTTCGGGGTCAAAAGCCTTGTGGGTAATCGGCCATTCCCAACGGCGTGACGTTTTTTCCACCTGCCAGAACGCCCCGACATAGGACCGTCTGCAAACCAGCGCCGCCTCATGCGAGGCGGGGTTGCGCAGATAAAGCGCGTAGCCCGGTCGCTCGGGCGCCAGCGCAAATTCCACGATGTTGTCTTCACGCAGTTCGACCCGCCAGCCGCGCGCCTCGACCGCGCCGATCACGCGGCAAAAGAAGTTCTGCTTGCCCGCTTTGATCTGCTGCAAAATACCAGGGCCGACGTAGATGGTCAGTAGGGTCTTTGACACGCGCGGCTCCGCTCACTCGGCACCAAGGGGTTGCGGCACCTCACGCCCGCCGCCATATCACAATACAAATGGAGGCTTCGATGACCAAAGACGAATTTCCCGGCTGGCATGGCACTACGATTATCGGCGTCCGCAAGGGCGGCAAAGTTGTGGTTGCGGGCGATGGACAGGTCAGCCTTGGCCAGACGGTCATCAAGGGCACCGCCCGCAAGGTGCGCCGCCTTTCGCCCGGCGGCCGCGACGTGGTGGCGGGTTTTGCCGGATCGACGGCGGACGCCTTTACCCTGCTTGAGCGGCTGGAGAAAAAGCTCGAGGCCGCGCCAGGCCAACTGGCCCGCGCCTGCGTCGAGCTGGCCAAGGACTGGCGCACCGACAAATATCTGCAAAAGCTCGAGGCGATGCTGATCGTCACCGACGGCAAGGAGCTGTTGGTCGTCACCGGTGCGGGCGACGTGCTGGAGCCCGAACATGATGTGACCGCAATCGGATCAGGCGGAAACTATGCTTTGGCCGCCGCGCGCGCGCTGATGGACAGCGAACACGACGCCGAAGCTATCGCACGCCGCGCCATGGCTATTGCGGCTGACATTTGCGTTTACACCAACGGCAACCTGACTGTGGAAACGATCGTGGCTTGATCCGCGCTATCTGATTTGCAGCGTCATCTGGGTGCCTACAACAAAGATCGCATCACAGCGACCCGGATCGCTTTCGACGATCCACGCGTGCCCCAGATAGGTGCCCTGTTCAAGCTTGGCCCGCGGCGCAATCTCGGCGTAAAGCGTTGGGTTTCCGTTGAAATCAATCCAGTAGAGCCTGAGCGTGCGGCTCGAGGACCGGTTATCAATGGTAAATTTCACGGCCTGATCGCTGTTAACCGACAAAAGGTTGCCGAAGTTGCAGGCCTGTGTGGCCAGTGCGGGCGTTGTCAACGAACCAAGGAACAGGGCAAGTGCTAGCAGGCGTTTCATATTGTCTCCGATGACTGCGGGGCTGGTTTATGTGTTCACCGCAGCTTGAGCCTATGATGCAGCAATGCCGCCGGATAGTGCCTTGTGAACGGGGCTTGGGGCACCTACCTCGGTGAGAGAACAAAAGAGGCTGTTATGACCGACCTGACCCCCCGTGAGATTGTCTCGGAACTCGACCGTTTCATCATCGGCCAGAATGACGCCAAACGCGCCGTGGCCATTGCCCTGCGCAACCGCTGGCGTCGCAAGCAACTCAGCGCTGATCTGCGCGACGAGGTTTATCCGAAGAACATCCTGATGATCGGCCCGACCGGCGTCGGCAAGACCGAGATCAGCCGCCGTCTGGCCAAGCTGGCCCGCGCGCCCTTTATCAAGGTCGAAGCAACCAAGTTCACCGAGGTGGGCTATGTGGGCCGCGACGTAGAGCAGATTATCCGCGATCTGGTCGATGCAGCGATCCTGCAAACACGCGAGTTCATGCGTGAAGAGGTCAGCGCCAAGGCGCAGGCCGCCGCGGAAGAGCGCGTCATCACCGCCATCGCCGGCACCGATGCGCGCGAAGGCACGCGCGAGGCATTCCGCCGCAAGCTGCGTTCGGGCGAGTTGGACGACACCGTGATCGAGTTGGAGGTTGCCGAAAGCGCGGCGCCCATGGGGGGTTTCGAAATCCCCGGTCAGCCGGGTGGCATGGGCGGTTTGAACATTGGCGATTTGTTCGGCAAGGCGTTTCAACGCTCGGTCCGCAAGCGCATGACCGTGGCGCAAAGCTACGAAATCCTGATCGGCGAAGAGGCTGACAAGCTGTTGGATGACGAGGCGGTCAAAAGAACGGCGATTGAATCGGTCGAGCAAAACGGGATCGTGTTCCTTGACGAGATCGACAAGGTTTGCGCCCGCGCCGAAACGCGCGGGGCCGATGTCAGCCGCGAAGGCGTGCAGCGCGATCTGTTGCCCCTGATCGAGGGCACCACCGTTTCGACCAAACATGGACCCGTGAAAACCGACCATGTGCTGTTCATCGCCTCGGGCGCATTTCACATTGCCAAGCCGTCGGACCTGTTGCCCGAATTGCAGGGCCGCTTGCCCATTCGCGTAGAACTTCGCGCCCTGACGGAAGAAGATTTTGTCCGCATCCTGACCGAGACGGACAACGCCCTGACCCGCCAATACGAGGCCTTGATGGGCACCGAAGAGGTTCGCGTGTCCTTTACGCCCGACGGTATCGCGGCATTGGCGCGGATTGCGGCCGATGTGAACAAATCCGTCGAAAACATCGGCGCGCGGCGACTTTACACGGTGATGGAGCGTGTTTTCGAGGAACTGAGCTTTACCGCCCCCGACCGTGGCGGCGAGGCCGTGGTGGTCGATGGCGCTTTTGTCGAAAGCCAATTGGGCGAACTGTCGCGTGCGACCGATCTGAGCCGCTACGTTCTTTAGGTATATCGGGACCCGCCAATCGCCGCCATAAAGGGCCGATCCAACTGGGCGGCCCTTTATGCAATTCCTTTATTTCATGCGCGAAAATGCGCCCTTTCTGCTGACGGGGGCGCTGCTTTCGTTTCTGTCGTCGTTTGGACAGACCTTCTTCATCTCGCAATTCGCCGCCGAACTGCGCGCAGCGTTCCAGATGTCACTGGGCGAATGGGGCGGGCTTTATACGTTGGGCACGGGCGCATCTGCCGCGGTGATGTTGGTCGCGGGCGGGCTGACAGACCGGTTCCGCGTGCGGGTTCTGGGATCAGCCGTGGTGGCGCTGTTGGGGCTGTCGTGTTTTGCCATGGCGCTAAACCCGACCGTGGTTTTACTGCCCGTGGTGATCTTTCTTCTGCGGTTTTTCGGGCAGGGCATGACCAGCCATGTGGCCATTGTCGCCATGGCGCGCTGGTTTGTTGCAACGCGCGGTCGCGCGATCGCGATTGCGACCTTGGGCTTTTCCATCGGCGAGGCCTTTCTGCCGATGACGTTTGTCTGGCTCAAAAGGCATTTTGACTGGCACAGTCTTTGGGTCGTGGCGGGGGTGTTTTGCCTTTTGATGGTTCCGGTTCTGGTAGGGTTGCTCCGGCTGGAACGCACGCCGATGAGCGAAACCGAAAGCCACGCATCCTTTGGCATGGATGGCCGGCACTGGACCCGCGCCGAGGCGCTAAAGACCCCGCTGTTCTGGGCGCTGGTTCCGGCTGTGATGTTCTTTCCGGCTTTCGGCACGGCGTTCTGGTTTCATCAGGTCCACTTCACCGAGGTCAAAGGCTGGGACCACCTGACTTTTGTGGCGCTGATCCCGCTGGGCACGCTGGCGCTGGTGGTTTCGACGCAGGCCTATGGCTGGGCCATCGACCGCTGGGGGTCAGACCGCCTGATGCCGGTCTATCTTTTGCCGCTGACCGCCGGATTTGCCTTGCACTGGTATGCGCCGACCATCGGTTGGACGGCGGCAGGGATCGTGCTGATGGGCATCGCGGGGGGCGGGCAATCTACCCTGCCCGCGGCCTGCTGGGCCGAGTTTTACGGCACGCGCCACATCGGCGCGATCAAATCCGCGGTCGCGGCGCTTATGGTTTTGGGCTCGGCCATCGGGCCAGGACTATCGGGTTGGCTGATCGACGCGGGCGTTGGTTTCGAGGTGCAGTTGCTGGCCTATGCCGTCAGCTTTGTCTTTGCCTCGGCCGCGATGGTCGTGCCGCTGAGGCAGGCACGGGTCCGGTTAGCTCGCGCGGCGTAGATAGACGTAATAGGCACCGTGCCCGCCATGCCGCAGATGCGCGGGGACGATCTGTTGCACCGCCTGCTTCAGTGGCGGTCGGGCAAGCCACGTTGGCACTTGGTGTCGCAGAACGCCAAACCGGACAGGGATCGGCCCGCCTTCGTCGCGGTCCTTGCCCTTGCCGGTGATCACCAGAACCATGC
>JAHEBS010000148.1 GCA_024642145.1 Marivivens sp. | reverse complement strand
GCGATGGCGGCCGAGCAGCCGGCATAGCCGGCATCGGGCTGACGAACCAACATGTTGCGCCAGGCTTCCAGCTCGGGCGTGGCGCGGAAGTCCCGGGAGAACCACCGCTCCATCACTGCGTCGGCCAGCGATTCGATGCCATTTGCATTCACCGCAGAGATGCGCTCGTCCCAGATCGCGCGGGTTCCGATGCGCGCGCCGGTATTCGACAGCACCATGGCGCGCACCTGGTCCATGCGCTTGACCGCGAGTCCCTGGGCGATCATGCCGCCGATCGACAGGCCCACGAACAGGCACTCGCGCACCTCCAGGTGATCCAGCAGCCGCTCGGCATCGCCGATCAGCGCGCCCATCGAATAGGGCGCCGGCGGGCAGGAGGACAGGCCATGACCGCGCTTGTCCCAGCGGATCAGGCGCAGGCTGGCGGGCAGCAGCGGGATCACCTTGTCCCACAGGCGGTAATCGGTGCCAAGCGAGTTAGCAAAGACCACCGGCGCGCCCTTGGGGTCGCCGTCCTCGCGCCAGTTCAGCCGCACATCGCCCAGGTCCAGGATGTTCATCCGCGTCCTCCCGGTATCGTCGCGTTCAGCGCCGGCGGTCGCGCCGCGCGCTCATCGGCTGGAAGGCCACGCCCACATGGGCCTCGCAATAGGGCTTGCCCGCCTGGGCGGGCAGGCCGCAGAACCAGAAGTTCTCGGTCGCGGGGTCGCCCACCGGCCATTTGCAGGTCCGTTCGGTCAATTCCATCAGCGTCAGCTTTTTGGCGACCTTTTCCACCTCGTTGACGCGGGCCAGTGCCTCGGGGCTGATCTCGTTGGCCGAAGGCTGCGGCGGCAGCGGTTGCCCTGCGGGGATGATCTGCTTGCGCATCGGCAGCGCGGGCGGCGCGTCGTCATTGGCCTCGGGCGCGGCAGGCTCGGCCGATTTGGGTTCGGGCGCGGGGCGTGCGGTAGCTGCGGCGGGCGCTGCGGGTTTTTCACGCGGGGCTGCTGCGGGCTTGGTCTCTTTGGCGGGCTTGGCGGCGGCGGCGGTCGCCGCGGGGGCGCCAGCACGGTTCGACAGGCCCAGACGGTGGACCTTGCCGATCACGGCATTGCGGGTGACGCCGCCCAACTCTTTGGCGATCTGGCTCGCGGACTGGCCCTCGTTCCACATCTTCTTGAGCTGTTCGACTCTCTCGTCGGTCCAGGACATCGGTCTTCCTTTTGGCATGGGGCAGGCGGCGATATATGTGTTTGCCGCCTGTGGGCATTCAAGACGCCCTATTCTAAACAGTGCCAAGCGGGATACAAGCGCCCGCGACAACCCATTTGAGGAGAAGCGCGTGTCGGAACAGGTTGCGATGGGTGTGCGCCGCTTTGGTCGTGTGAATTGGCGCGGCACCGCCACCTTGGCCCAACGCGAGGTGCAGCGGTTTCTCAATGTCTGGTCGCAGACCATTCTGGGGCCACTGATCAACGCAGGGCTTTTCCTGCTGATCTTCACCATCGCCATCGGCGAGGGCCGCCCCGATGTGATGGGCGTGCCCTTCATGCATTTCCTGACGCCGGGCATCCTGATCATGACGGTGATCCAGAACGCCTTTTCCAACTCGGCCTCGTCGATCACCTCGGCCAAGGTGCAGGGCAATATCGTCGATACGCTGATGCCGCCCCTTTCGGCCTCGGAACTGGTGGCGGGCTATGTGGCGGGCGCTGTGGCGCGGGGCATGATCGTGGCGGTGGTCATCGCGCTTGGTGCCGCGCTTTTTCTGGGGGTCGGTATCGCGCACCCGCTCTGGGCCTTGGCCTTTGTGCTGGCGGGTTCGGTCTTTATGGGCGGGCTTGGCGTGGTGGCGGGAATTTACGCCACGAAGTTCGACCACCTGTCGACCATCACCAATTTCGTGGTTACCCCGCTCAGCTTTCTGTCCGGCACGTTCTATTCGATCGAATCCCTGCCGCCGGTCCTGCGCGCCATCAGCCATGTGAACCCGTTCTTCTACATCATCGACGGGGTGCGCTACGGCATGGTCGGCATCTCGGACGCGCCCCCCTTGCGCGGGCTGGCCGTCGCACTTTTGTCGGCGGCGGTCGTGATCTTTATTTCGTGGCGCTGGTTCAAGACGGGCTATCGGCTCAAGTCCTGAAATCAGGCTTTACCGTCGGGCGCGGTCGACTTATGACTGCGCCCATGATCGCAATGACCCGCATCCAGATTGCCCGTCCCCGACGTCGCCGCACCTGCGCCTGACGTCCGATCATCTTTGGCCCCGTCGGGGCCGACACTTCCAGACCCAAAGTCATTGACAGCCCTGTGGTGAAAGTTACCACTTCGGGCCTGACCCATGAGGAAAACCATGATTTCTGCTGTTCTGCCAACCTATAACCGCGCCGATCTCAGCTTTGTCAGGGGCGAAGGCTCTTGGCTCTTTACCGGCGACGGGCGACGTTATCTGGATCTGGCGGCAGGGATCGCGGTCAACGCGCTGGGCCATGCGCATCCGGCGCTGGTCGAACGGCTGACCGAGCAGGCCCAGCGCCTGTGGCATGTGTCGAACCTCTATCATATCCCCGAACAAGAGGCGCTGGCACAGGCGTTGGTTGACGCGACCTTTGCCGACACTGCCTTTTTCACCAATTCCGGCACCGAGGCCTGCGAACTCGCGGTCAAGATGACACGTCGTTACTGGTATGACCGCGACCAGAAAGGCCGCACCACGATCCTTGCTTTCGAGGGCGCCTTTCATGGGCGTTCCGCCGCAGGCATCGCCGCGGCGGGTTCGGAAAAGATGACCAAGGGCTTTGCCCCGCTCTTGCCGGGTTTCCGCCAGTTGCCATGGGGCGACGCAGCCGCGTTGGCCGAGGCGATTGTCGCCGCCGATGTCGGCGGCGTGATTATCGAGCCCGTGCAGGGCGAGGGTGGTATCCGCCCCGCCGAGGTGGCGTTTCTCAAAGCGCTGCGCAGCCTTTGCGACCAGACCGGCGTGCTGCTGATCATGGACGAGGTGCAATGCGGCATGGGCCGCACGGGACGGCTTTTCGCGCATGAATGGGCCGGTATCAGCCCCGATGTCATGATGGTGGCCAAGGGCATTGGCGGTGGCTTTCCGCTAGGTGCGGTGCTGGCCACCGAAAAGGCCGCCGCCTGCATGGTGGCTGGCACGCATGGCTCGACCTATGGGGGCAACCCCTTGGCCTGCGCCGTGGGCGGCCGCGTGATGGAAATCGTGTCGGACCCCGCGTTTCTGGCCGAGGTCAACCGCAAGGCGGGGCTGATGCGGCAGTCGCTCGAAGCGATTGTGGCCACGCATCCCGATGTTTTCGAAGAGGTGCGCGGTCTGGGTCTGATGTTGGGCCTCAAATGCCGTGTGACCAATACCGATGTGGTCAAGGCCTGCTATGCCGCCGGCCTGTTGACCGTGCCGGGCGCCGATAACGTGGTGCGGATCCTGCCTGCGTTGAACATTCCCGATGCCGATATCGCCGAGGCCGTCGCCCGGCTTGATACCGCGGCGCAAAGCCTCTGACCGGAGACAAGACCCATGACCCATTTTCTCGACCTGCACACCACCTCTGCCGCCGATCTGCGCAAGATGGTGGCCGAAGCCCGCCGGATGAAGGATGCCCGTCATGGCCGCCCCAAGGGCGCGCCGGATGCCACACAGCCGCTCAAGGGCCGCATGATCGCACTGATCTTCGAAAAGCCATCGACCCGCACGCGCATCAGCTTTGACGTGGGCGCCCGCCAGATGGGGGGCGAGGTCATGGTGCTGTCTGGCAAGGACATGCAGCTTGGCCATGGCGAAAGCATCGCTGACACCGCCCGTGTGCTGTCGCGCTATGTGGACCTGATCATGCTGCGCACCTTTGAAGAGGCGACGCTGCACGAAATGGCCGAACACGCCACCGTGCCGGTCATCAACGGCCTGACCGATACCTCGCACCCCTGCCAGATCATGGCCGATATCGTGACCTATGAGGAACAGCGCGGCTCGATCGCGGGCAAAAAGGTGGTCTGGTCTGGCGACGGCAACAACGTCTGCACGTCGTGGCTGCATGCGGCGGGGCAGTTCGGCTTTGATCTGACCTTTACGGGTCCCGAAACCTTGGACCCCAACCCCAAGGCCGTGGACTACGCACGGCAAAAGGGGTCCAAGGTCGAACTGGTGCGCGACCCCCTGTTGGCCGCCAAAGGCGCGGATGCCATCGTCACCGACACATGGGTTTCGATGCACGATCCCGAAAGCGCGCGCGAACGCCGCCATAACCAGTTGCGGCCCTATCAGGTCAATGCCGAAATGATGGCGCAGGGCAATCCCGACGCCCTGTTCATGCATTGCCTGCCCGCACACCGCAACGAAGAGGCCACATCCGAGGTCATGGATGGCCCGCAGTCGGTGATCTTTGACGAAAGCGAAAACAGGCTACACGCGCAAAAGGCCATTTTGCGCTACTGTCTGGGGGTCTGAGGGGGGCGCATTCACCCGCGCTGCCGAAAGTTTCGGGGGGAGGTCGCATGAGCCAATCAACCTATCGCTGGGTCATCGTTGGCGCGGTTGCGGCCATTCTCGGCATCGCGTTCGGCCAGATCGTCAACGGGCTGTCGGTGTTTTTCACGCCGCTGGAGTCCGAGTTCGGCTGGGCGCGCGCCGATATTGCCGCAATCAATTCCTTTGGCCTGATCGGGCTGGCGTTGGGCGGGCTCGCGGTCAGCATGGTGGCGGGCCGCGTGCCGGTCCGCGTGCTGACGCTGGTTGGCGCGGTGGTTGTCGCGGGGTCACTGATGTTGGCCGCGCGCGCGACCGCGCTTTGGCAGTTCTACACGATCTTCTTTATCGCGGGTGCCGTGGGCGGTTCGGCGCTTTATGCGCCGCTCTTTGCGCTGGTGGGCAATTGGTTTCAGACGGGCGCTGGGCTGGCCATTGGACTTGCCGCAGCCGGACAGGCCGTGGGGCAGGGTGCTGTGCCTTTTATCGGCGCGGCCCTGATCGACAGCATGGGCTGGCGCGGCGCCTTCACCACCTTTGGCCTTTGCGCGCTGGTCACACTGGTGCCTCTGGCCCTTGTCTTGCGGCCCGCACCGCAACCGGCTGTCGGTTCTGTCGCCGCTGACGCCACCCGCTATCTGCCGACGCCCTTGGTGATCGTGGCGCTGTCGGTGGCGGTTCTGGGCTGCTGCACGGGCATGTCCACGCCTTTGATGCACTTGGTGCCGCTGATCGAGGGCTGCGGTTTTGCCCCGTCCGAGGCCTCGGGCGTGCTACTGGCGCTGATGGTCGCGGCCATTGGCGGGCGGCTCGCTTTTGGCAAGCTGGCCGATATGGTCGGGGCGATCCCTGCCTATATGGCCGCAGTGATCTGGCAGACGGTGATGATCTTTTTCTTTACCCAGATCAACGACCTGCGGCTGTTCTATCTCTTCGCTCCGATCTACGGGTTCGGGTATGGCGGCGTGATGACGGGGCTGTTGACGACAGCCCGCGCGCTGGTGCCCCCCGCCAAACGCGCCATGGCCAACGGTATCATCATCTCGTTTGCATGGTTGGGCCATGGGCTGGGCGGCTGGCAAGGCGGGCTGACCTTTGACCTGACCGGCGGCTATGTGCTGGGCTTTGCCGATGCGGTTGCCGCTGGTGCTATCACCATTGCCGTGCTTTTGTGGCTTTTGTCGCTGCAACGGCGCGACCTGCGCGGGTTGACCGCGTAAACCCAACTGCAAGGGAGAACAACTTGCACGCCTATGTCGTCCCCCCGCTGACCCGCGCGCTTTCGGCGCTAAGCAATATCCTGACCAAGGCCGAAGCCCACGCGACCGAGGCCAAGATCGACCCCGATACCCTGCTTTTGTTTCGGCTTTACCCTGACATGCTGAACTTCACCCGTCAGGTGCAGTTGACCTGCGATTTCGCCGCGCGCCTGCCCGCCCGCGTCGTGGGCGACGAGGTGCCGAGTTTTCCCGATGTCGAAAAGACGTTTGGCGAACTGCAAAGCCGTATTGCCCGCACCTCTGCCCATGTCGCAAGTTTTGCCCCAGAACGGTTCGTGGGTGCCGAAACCCGCGAGGTCGCGATCAAGACCCGCACGAGCGAGATGAAAATGTCGGGGGTCGATTACGCAACGCAATATGCGCTGCCGCAACTCTATTTCCACCTCACCACCGCCTATGACATCTTGCGTCACAACGGCGTCGTGCTGGGCAAGCGCGATTATATGGGCGCCTAGCCTTCTAGTCTTTCGGGATCGATGTTGCACAGAAATGCCTTGAGCCCGGGGCTGGTAATTTCCTCGCGCGCTTCCTCTAGGCTCAGCCAACGACGGATGCGGCGGTCGGCCTCGGGAAATTTCTTGGCGACCTTTGTCGCGTGCAGCCCGTAGATTTCGATCTGCCGCTGCGCGGACTGGCCGTCTTCGCGCAGGACGGTCGTTTCCGCGACCCCCAGACAGGGACCGATATCGCCCTTAATGCCGGCTTCTTCCCATGCCTCTTGGGCCGCCGCACCCGCGCCGTCGGTTCCCTTGATCGGGCGGCCCTTGGGCAGGATCCAGTTGCCTTCGGACGAGGTGATCAGCAAAACCTCGATTTTGGCAGCGACCCGCCGCCAGCAAAGGGCGCCAAACTGAAGGTCAACCGGCACATCGGCCAAAACGGCGGATTTGCGCCCCGTGATCCTTGAAAACATCAAATGCCTGCACTGCCTGATTTGTTTGCACTTTTATAGCAGAGCAGGCAGGACAGGGCAAACCGTCACAACCGCCCGAGACCATGGACCCTCTCTTCACCCCTGCCTTGCCCATCGATCCGGTGCTGCCCGATGTGGTGGCCGCGCTGGCGCGCGCTGGGCGGGCGGTGCTGCAGGCCCCGCCGGGTGCGGGTAAGACCACCCGTGTCCCGCTTGCGCTTCTGGCCGCGGGCGTAACGGGGCGGATCGTGATGCTGGAACCGCGCCGCCTTGCCACA
>JAHEBS010000147.1 GCA_024642145.1 Marivivens sp. | reverse complement strand
CGAGGCGGGCTGCGACCGCAGCACCGCGATGTGCCGCGGCAAGTTCGATAACCTTCTGAACTTTCGCGGATTTCCCGATCTGCCCGCCGATGACTGGGTGATGGCGGTGCCACGGGCCAATGGGCTTAATGACGGCGGTAGCTGTCGATGAAGGGTCACGACATCGCAGACCTTGCGCGCGACTGGCTGGGCACGCCCTATTGTCACCAGAGCGCCTGCAAGGGTGCCGGTGCTGATTGTCTGGGCCTGATTCTTGGTCTTTGGCGCGAAGCCACGGGCGATGTTCCCGCGCCCTTGCCACCCTATACGCCCGACTGGTCCGAACCGCAGGGGCAAGAGCGGCTTTTGGCGGCGGCGACCACCTATCTGATCCCCACAGAGGGCGAGGACGCCGTGGGGCAGGTCATCCTTTTCCGGATGCGCGCGGGGTCGGTGGCCAAGCATCTGGGCATTCTCAGCCAGACCGCGCCCGCCCGATTCATCCATGCCTATAGCGGGCAGGGCGTGGTCGAAAACCACCTTACCGATAGCTGGCGTCGCCGCATGGTGGCGCGTTTCACCTTTCCATTCGCGGAGTAGCCCATGGCAACGATCCTTCTTTCCGCCGCAGGTCTGGCCATCGGTGGCTCGATCGGTGGCACGGTGCTGGGCCTGTCCACTGCGGTCATCGGCCGTGCGGTGGGCGCCACGCTTGGCCGCGTGATCGACAACCGTCTGCTCGGTCGCGGGGCTGGCGCCGCGGGCGCGGGGCGGGTCGAGCGGTTCCGTCTGATGGGTGCGGGCGAAGGCGACGCGCTGGGTCAGGTCTATGGCCGTATGCGCGTGGGCGGTCAGGTGATCTGGGCCAGCCGTTTTCTCGAGGCGGGACAGGTCCGTCGCGGCGGCAAGGGGGCGCCGCAGCCCACAGGCTACACCTATACCGTCAGCCTTGCGGTGGCGCTGTGCGAGGGCGAGATCACGCATCTGGGCCGTATCTGGGCCGATGGGATCGAGATTGACCCCGCAAGCCTGTGCCTAAACCTTTACAAAGGCACCGAGGATCAAATGCCCGATCCGCGGATCGAGGCGGTCGAGGGCGCAGGCGCGGTTCCCGCCTATCGCGGGATCGCCTATGTGGTGATCGAGGATCTGGACCTCGGTCGTTTCGGCAATCGCGTGCCGCAGTTCAATTTCGAGGTGATCCGCGCCGGCGGCCCGCTGGTTGATGGCATCCACGACGACCTGACCGCGCATGTGCAGGCCGTGGCGCTGATCCCGGGTTCGGGCGAATACGCGCTGGCCACCACGCCCGTGCATCTTACCCCCCGCTTTGGCGAGGCCCAGCCCGTCAACCTCAATACCGCCCTTGGACGCGCCGATCTCGATCTGTCGCTTGACGCGCTGCAAGGCGCTTTGCCGCGTGTGGGCTCGGTCTCGCTGGTGGTGTCATGGTTCGGCGACGATCTGCGGTGCAGCCATTGCGCGGTGCAGCCCTTGGTCGAACAGACCACGGTCGATGCCGAGGTTATGCCTTGGCGCGCGGGCGGCATCGGGCGGGCCATGGCACAGACCGTGCCGCAGTCGGGCGGCGCGGCGGTCTATGGGGGCACCCCCGCCGACCAGTCGGTGGTCGAGGCCATCACGGCTATCCATGCGCGCGGGCAAGAGGTGATGTTCTATCCCTTTCTGCTGATGACCCAATTGGCGGGCAATAGCCTGCCCGACCCATGGACAGGGGCCAACACGCAGCCCGCCCTGCCGTGGCGGGGTCGCATCACCGGCGATCTGGCGCCGGGGCGTGCGGGCTCTAGCGATGGCACCGCCACCGCGACCGCAGAGGTCGCCACCTTCTTTGGTCAGGCGGCGGCGGATGATTTCAGCGTCACGGGCACCACGGTCAGCTATCACGGGCCGGACGAATGGTCCTATCGCCGCTTCATTCTGCACTACGCCCATCTTTGTGCGGCCGCAGGCGGGGTCGGGGCCTTCTGTCTGGGGTCCGAACTGTCCGCGCTGACCTGCCTGCGCGACGATCAGGGCTATCCGGCGGTGACGCAGCTGATCTCGCTGGCGCGGGATCTGCGCGCGATCCTCGGGGCGGGCTGCAAGATCGGTTATGCCGCCGACTGGACGGAATATCATGGCCATCAGCCTGCAGGCACCGCCGACAAGATATTCCACCTCGATCCGCTCTGGTCCGATGCGGATATCGATTTCGTCGGTATCGACAATTACATGCCCCTTGCCGACTGGCGCGCGGCGGCGGATCACGCCGATGCAGGCGCAGGTGCGATCTACGATCTGGCTTACCTGCGCGGCAATGTGGCGGGCGGCGAGGGGTTCGACTGGTATTACCATTCGCCCGAGGCCCGCGCGGCGCAGATCCGCACGCCGATCACCGACGGGCAGGGCGAGCCATGGATATGGCGCGTCAAGGATCTTGCGGGATGGTGGGGGAATGCGCATCACAACCGCGTGGGCGGTGTCCGCGCGGCCACGCCGACCGCATGGGTGGCGCAGTCCAAGCCCATCTGGTTCACCGAGATCGGCTGTGCCGCGATCCATCTGGGTGCCAATGAGCCCAACAGGTTTCTTGACCCCAAATCCTCGGAAAGCGCGTTGCCCTATGGGTCGAACGGCCAGCGCGACGATCTGATGCAGCAGCAGTATCTGCGCGCGGTTCTGGGCTATTACGCCGACCCTGCGCATAACCCGCTATCCGGTCTGACGGGCCTGCCCATGGTCGATCTGGCGCGGGCGCATGTCTGGGCATGGGATGCGCGCCCATGGCCTGCCTTTCCGCTGCGCGCGGATATCTGGTCGGACGGCGGCAATTATGACCGCGGGCATTGGCTGAACGGGCGGGCAGGTGCGCGGACGCTGGCCTCGGTTGTGGCCGAGATCTGCGATCGGGCCGGTGTCACCGCTTATGACGTCAGCCGTCTTTTTGGCCTGCTCAGGGGCTATACGCCAAGCGGCCAGATGACGGGCCGCGCGGCGCTTGAACCCTTGATGCTGGCCTATGGTTTCGATGTCGCCGAACGCGACGGGCAGCTTGTCTTTACCACCCGCGGTCTGGCCGCGCCGCAGACCCTGAGCCCGCCGAACTTGGCGGTGGATGACGAAGCCGAGGCGACACTGGCCCTGCTGCGCGAGGCCGAAGCGGGGGTGGCGGGGCGTTTGCGGCTGGGTTTTGCCGATGCTGACGCCGATTATGTCGCGGCCACGGTCGAGACGGTGCATCCAGACGATCCCGCCGAGACCGTGGCGGCCCATGATCTGCCGCTCGCCCTGTCCCGCGGACAGGCGCGCCAGATCGTGGACCGTTGGATGGCCGAGGCGCGGGTGGCGCGCGTGGGCGCGCGCTTTGCCTTGCCGCCATCCTCACGCGCGCTGGGCGCGGGCGATGTGGTGCGGCTGAACCTGCCGGAGGGCAGCCCCCAGTTCCGCATTGATCGGGTCGAAGAGGCGGGTCTGCGCCGGATCGAAGCGACGCGGATCGAACCCGAGGTCTATGACCGCGCCCCCGAAACCGCCGAACCGGCCCCCGCGCCCGTCACCTATGCGCCGCCGGTTCCGGTTGCGGGGCTGTTCCTTGATCTGCCACTCCTGCGTGGTGATGAGGTGCCACATGCCCCCCATGCGGCCTTTGCCGCGCGGCCATGGCCGGGGACAGTGGCGCTTTATACCTCGGCAATCGACGCCGATTACGTGCTTGACGGCCTGCGCGCCGCTGCCGCCACCTTGGGCGTCACCGAGACCGCCTTGGCTGCCGCGCCTGCGGGGCGGTGGGACCGCGCAGGTCAGATCAGGCTGCGGCTGGTCAACGGCACGCTTGCCTCGGCCAGCCAGGCGCAGGTTCTGGCGGGCGCCAACCTTGCGGCGATTGGCGATGGCAGCCCCGACGGGTGGGAGGTGATCCAGTTCGCCAATGCGACGCTGGTTGCCCCTGATACGTGGGAACTGACGACGCTGTTGCGCGGGCAGGCGGGCAGCGACGGGGTGATGCCTGATCTCTGGCCCGCGGGCAGCTATTTTGTCTTGCTTGACGCCCGTGTGACCCAGATTGCCCAGCCAGTTGCCGCACGCGGGGTCGAACGTCACCTGCGCTGGGGACCTGCGGCGCGCGCCTTGGGGGATGCGACCTATCGTTATGCGGCGCTGGCGTTCAACGGTAACGGCCTGCGGCCCTACGCGGTGGCCCATCTGTCCGCGCGGGATCAGGGCGGCGACACCACCCTTGGCTGGGTCCGGCGCGCCCGTGTTGGTGGCGACGACTGGACTGCGCCCGACATCCCCTTGGGCGAAGAAACCGAGAGCTATCTGTTGCGCGTCCATGCGGGCGGCGGGCTAAGGCGCGAGCTGTTCTTGACACAGCCGCAATGGCGCTATGACGCCGCGCTCAGGACCGCGGATGCGCTGCATGGCGATCTGGTGGTCAGCGTGGCGCAGGTCTCGGCCAGCTTTGGCGCGGGGCCGTTCCGCAGCTTGGCGCTCTGAGCCCATGCGGGCGCTGACTTGGGGTGATCTGGGGGCGGCTCTGGCCACGGTCATGGCCGCGCCGCCCGACGCAAGGGCGGCGCTGGCCCAAAGGATCGTCAGCGAGGCCGACACCGCCGACCGTTGGCGCAAACGCCTGCGGCGCGCACATCCCTGCTATGGTCTGGGGTCGCTGATGACAGCCGCGCAGGGCCATCCCCAACTGGGCGGCGCGCCCACGATCGGGCCTGCCGAGGCCGAGGCCTTGGTGGCGATCCTGCGCGCGTGGGGCGCGCGGCGGGGGGTGGTTCTTTAAGCCGTGGCCAAGACCACCTATCTGGCATAGGATAAGCGCCCAAAGGAGACCGCCATCATGCCCACGCCACGCGCCAATCTGCTGTCCGTCGATCCCGTCTGGTCGCGTATCTGCGACGAGGCACAGGCAGCCATTGATGCCGAGCCCTTGATGGGCGGTCTGATCCATACCTCGATCCTGCACCATCCGACGCTGGAACGCGCGCTGGCCTTCCGCACCGCGCTCAAACTCGCCTCGGCGGAAATGTCCGACCAGATCCTGCGCGAGATCGTGGACAATGCCTATACTGCGGCACCCGAACTGGGCGCGATCGCGCGCGCCGATCTGGGTGCGGTGTTCGACCGCGACCCTGCTTGCCATCGGCTGATGCAGCCCCTGATGTATTTCAAGGGTTTTCAGGCCATTCAGGCCTATCGCGTCGCCCATTGGCTCTGGACCCAAGGGCGCAAGGATCTGGCCTATTACTTTCAGATGCGCGCCTCCGAGGTTTACGGCGTCGATATTCACCCCGCCGCCTGTATCGGGCGCGGGCTGATGATCGACCATGCCCATTCCATCGTCATCGGTGAAACCGCGGTGGTGGGTGATAATGTGTCGATGTTGCATTCGGTGACCTTGGGTGGCACCGGCAAGGAAGAAGAAGACCGTCACCCCAAGATCGGTAACGGCGTGCTGATCGGTGCAGGCGCCAAGGTGCTGGGCAATATCCGCGTGGGCGACAATGTGCGTATCGCGGCAGGTTCGGTGGTCTTGCACCCTGTTCCCGACTGCAAGACCGTGGCCGGTGTCCCCGCCCGCATCGTGGGCGAGGCGGGTTGTGACTGCCCCTCGGTCGCGATGGACCAGATTTTGCACGACGACGAGGGCTAAGCCCTTTTAGCCGCTGAATTCTTCCAGCGCTTCCATGGCGTGGGCGGCATACATATAGACCGGCCCGCCCCCCATCATCACGGCGACCCCGATGGTTTCGACCACTTCTTCGCGGGTGGCGCCTGCGCGTAGCGCGGTGCGGGTGTGATAAGCGATGCAATCATCGCAGCGTTCATGGATGCCGATGGCCAGCGCCATCAGCTCTTTGACTTTGACCGACAGGGCGGCCTCTTTCATCGTGGCTTCGTAAAGCCCCAGAAACCCTTTGACCGTCTCGATATTCTCGCTGCGGAAGGTGGCGAGGTTGCCGTTGGTATCGGCGAGGTATTCTTTCCATTCCATGCGGCATCACTCCGTTGCTGCAGCGCCACTATGCCCTGCATGATTTGGGCTGGCTTTGCGGCAGATCAACAAAAAACCCCGCGACCAAGGGCCGCGGGGCTTCATTTTCGCCGGATGCGGCCCTGTCAGGCCAGCATCGCGATCGGGTTTTCGAGGTTGTCCTTGATCGCGTTGACCAGATTGGCGCCCAGCGCGCCGTCGATGACGCGGTGATCGACGCTGAGCGTCACCGACATTACCGTGGCAACCTTGATCTGACCATCAGCGCCTACGACGGGCTTTTTCACGCCCGCGCCGACCGCAAGAATGGCGGCATGGGGCGGGTTGATGATGGCGTCGAAATTGTCGATGCCGAACATGCCGAGGTTCGAGATGGCAAAGCTGCCGCCCTGATACTCATGGGGGGCAAGTTTGCGGTTACGGGCGCGGCCCGCGAGGTCCTTCATCTCGGTCGAGAGCGCCGAAAGCGTCTTGGTTTCGGCATCCTTCAACACGGGCGTGAAAAGACCACCCTCGATGGCCACGGCCACGGCCACGTCCGATTTCTTGAACTGCAACACACGGTCGCCGGCCCAAGCGGCGTTGGCCGCCGGAACCTGCTGCAACGCCAGCGCACAGGCCTTGATGATGAAGTCATTGACCGAAAGCTTGACGCCGCGTGCCTCGAGTCCCTTGTTCAACTCGGTCCGGAACGCCATCAGCGCGTCCAGCTCGATATCGCGACGCAGATAGAAATGCGGCACGGTCTGTTTGGCTTCGGTCAGGCGGGCGGCGATGGTCTTGCGCATACCGTCAAGCTTGACCTCTTCGAAGGGGCGACCTTCGTACATCCGCAGAACCATGTCGGTCGAGGGACCGGTTGCCATGGTCGCCGCAGGTGCCGCGGCCCCAGTGGCTTGCGCAGCCGCAGGCGCGGCGGCCTTGGGTGCGGCGGTCGCGCCTTCGACGTCGGCCTTGA
>JAHEBS010000146.1 GCA_024642145.1 Marivivens sp. | reverse complement strand
ATCATCGAAGGCAGCACCTGCACGGCGCCGGTAAAAGACACCAGACCAATCGCCGCCAGCGCTTCCCCGCCACCCGAGAGGCGGAAATAGACGTAGCCCAGAAACAGCACTCCCGCGATCGAAAGCCGCCGCGCCAGCAAGATCACGGCGCGCAGGTCACCCGAGACCTGCGCCCCGCGCACGCCGCTGCGTAGCCACAGCGGCACCACGATGTGGTTGGACACCATGGTCGAGAGCGCAATCGTGGCCACGATCACCATCGAGGTGGCCGACGAAAACCCCCCCAGAAAGGACATCATCGCCAGACCGTCATGGCCCTCGGCCAAGGGCAGGGTCAGCACGAACATATCGGGGTTGGCGCCGGCGGGCATGACCTCCAGCCCCACAACCGCGATGGGAACCACAAAAAGGCTCATCAGCATCAGATAAAGCGGAAAGGCCCAGCTGGCCGTGGCCAGATGCCGCTCGTCGGCGTTTTCCACGACAAGCACCTGAAACATGCGCGGCAGGCTGAGAAAGGCCGCCGCCGACAAGACCGTCAGCCCCACCCAGCGCCCGGGCACGGGCCGCCAATCGGCGATGGGCGACAGCTCGATCTTGGCCAGAATGCCGCCGACACCACCGCCCAGCCCCCAGACCACAAATGCGCCCACCGACAAAAGCGCAAAGAGCTTGACGATTGCCTCGAGCGCGATGGCGGTGACGACCCCGTGGTGACGTTCGTTGGCATCAAGGTTCCGCGTGCCGAAAATGATCGTGAAAACCGCCAGCCCGCCGGCCACCAGCAAGGCCGAGGAGTAAAGATCGCCCTCGCGCCAAGGCGTGCCGGCAGCGGCGGCAAAAACCGAAAAGGACAGCGTGACCGACTGCAGTTGCAGCGCGATATAGGGCGTGGCGGCGATCACCGCCATCACCGTCACCAGAACACCCAAGGGCGTCGATTTACCGTAGCGCGACGAGATCAGGTCAGCGATCGAGGTGATGCGCTGGCTGCGACCGATCCGCACAAGTTTGCGCACCACCCAGAGCCAACCCACCATCACCAGCGACGGGCCGAGATAGATGGTCACGAACTCTAGCCCCGAGCGCGCCGCATAGCCAACCGCACCGTAAAAGGTCCATGCCGTGCAATAGATCGACAGCGACAGCGTATAGACCAAAGGCGAGCGCAGCCATTCGGCGCGGCCCTTTTCCGCGCGACGCTCTGCCAGAAACGCGATGGCAAAAAGGAAAACGACGTAGAGAAGCGCCACGAATATCAAGAGGTTATAGGAAACCATCAGCGCCCCTCGGGCGGGGTTTCGCCCTCTTGGTCGTCGACACCGGCGCCAGAAACCAGATAGGCCACGATGATCAGACCGGCCCAGACCGCAAAGACGAGGATCAACACCGGTCCGGTTCCGGCAGCCTCGGGGCCGCCAAGATAAAGAAGCGGCAAGAACCACAAGACGGTGCCGACGACCGGCAAGACCCTTGCCACGTCGCGCAGGCGCCGTTGGCGGTAGGAATGGCGCGCCACGAACTGGGGCTTGGCCGGTGGGCGGCTCATGGCTCGGCCAGCGCGCGCACGTTCTCCAGCACCTCGGCATTGGAAAAGGGCTTGGTCATAAAGCGCGAAACGCCCAGCTTTTCGGCCAGCTCGCGGTCTTTGGTCTGGCCGCGCGCGGTCAGCATCATCACCGGCAAAGCGGCGGTCTGGGGATCGGCGCGCAGATCGCGCAAGATGTCGAAACCGCTACGGCCCGGCAGCATGACATCAAGGATCACCACATCGGGCGGCATGGCGCGAATGCGTTCAATCGCGGTCATGCCGTCGGCATGGGTATGCACCGTCCACCCATCCCGCGTCAGGATGAAACTGATCGCCTCGATGATGTTCGGTTCATCCTCGATCAGCAGAACGCGTCTGCCCATCCCATATCCTCCCCTGCCACCGTTGACCGGCGGTCCGCGCAAACTATTGCGTCAAACAGCGGGGCTGTCAAAGCTCTGCCTCGCCCCGCAGGATCGAGGCCTCGCGTCGCGCGGCGCAGCCGTCGCGCGGGCAGATGCGGCATCCTGGACCAATCGGAACCGCCGCGCCGCCCTCGGGGTCGGGGTCGGGCATATAGAGCATGTTGGCCTCGACGGGCACGGGTCCGTCAAACGAGGGCGGCGTCTGGGTTTCGGCAATGGCAAAGGCCACAAGGCGCGCGCCACCCTCACCCGGCATCACCAAGCGCCGCCGCAGCGGGCGACCGATCTGACCCAGCGCCTCGAAAATCGGCCAGAGCGCACAGGCGGCACCGCCGCGCGCCACGGCCAGATCGCCCAAGGGTTTGGCCAAGCCAATCGCCCCTGCCCCATCGGCCTGCGCGAATCCGGTGGCCACATGGCCCGCGGTAAATGGCAGGGTCGCCATGCGCGCCAACACGGCGGCAAAGGGCTGCCCCAAGACCTGCGCGATGCGCATCGGATCATAGGCTTCGGCGCGCGCGACCACGTCAAATCTTTCGGCGGGCATCGCCAGCGCATCAGCCCGATAGCGCCGCAGCACGGCCCGCGCACGACGCCGCGCGGCAGTGCCGGTAAAGGCGGGCCCCTCGGCCAGATCCTCGGGCGTGGCGCTGCCCGCGCCCTCCAAGGCCGCGACGCGGTAATCGGCTGCGGCCAGATAGGCGTCGACCTGTTCTATCGCGGAGAGCGCCTCGCCCGACCGCTCGCCCGGCGCGTCAAGAAAGGCCACCAGCGCACGGCTGCTTTCGGCCAGTCGCAGGCTGTCGGCGTGAATATTGCGCTGGAACCGCTCCTGCCAGTCGCGGTCCACATTGTCGCCGCTGACAAGGATCGAGGCGGTCGCACGGATCGAGGTCACCGCGGAAATGACCTCGTGCAGCGACCCTGCCAGCGCGGGGTCATGGGCCAGACGGTCGGTCAGATCGCGCACCTCGCGCCGCAACGCCGCATTGCGTCGCCCCTCGGCCAGCAACAGGGCTGCCCAACCTGGAAATCGCGCGGCCAGTTCCTCGGCGCGGTCGATCTCCACCTCGGTCTGCGCGTCCTCGGCGGCCAGCGCCCGCAGCCCGTCCAGCAGCGCCGAACCCCCGCCATCGGTCAGGACCGCAGGTTCGACCGCCAAGACCCGCGCCACATCCGCCAGCAATTTGCCGGCGATTCTGCGGCGGCCATGCTCGATCAGGTTGAGATAGGCCGCCGATATCCCCAGCGCCGCGGCAAGGTCGACCTGCCGCATCCCGCGGTCGAGCCTGTGTTGCCTGATCCTCGTGCCCGTGCCCGCGCGTGCCATGGCTGCCCCTTTGATTTTACCGCGTTTTCAGCGGGTTTCTGCACCTGCAGGAAAACTGATTTACAAAATACATCATCCCAGAGTCCAAGTCTTTACAAAAAACCCATTCTTTTTGAATGACTTGTTGTCGATTTTCCATTTCGGCCCCGATAATGCCCCTGCGCTGTAAAGTGCACGTGCGCGCCTGCGAGGAGGCAGTCGCCGCGCGGCCATCATCAGGGAGGAATTGATGTCCAAACTTCATATGTCACGTCGCGGTCTGATCAAGACCGGTGCCATTGGTGGCGCGGGTCTCGCGCTGCCGACGATTTTCACCTCGTCCGCCTCGGCCTTTACCAATGAACCGACCGGTTCGAATGTTGTGCTTGGTTTCAACGTGCCGCAGACCGGCGCCTATGCCGAAGAGGGTCTTGACGAACTGCGCGCCTACCAACTCGCCGTCGAGCATCTCAACGGCGAAGGCGATGGCGGTATGCTCAGCACATTCTCGTCCAAGACGCTGCAGGGCAACGGCATTCTCGGCAAGCGCGTCGATTATGTCACCGGCGACACCCAGACCAAGTCGGACGTGGCCCGCGCGCAGGCCCAGTCGATGATCCAAAAAGACGGCGCGGTGATGATCACCGGCGGTTCGTCATCGGGCGTGGCCGTGGCCGTTCAGGGTCTCTGCCAAGAAGCGGGCGTTATCTTTATGGCCTGCCTTACCCACTCCAACGACACCACCGGCAAGGACCGCAAGAAGAACGGCTTCCGTTACTTCTTTAACGCCTACATGTCGGGTCAGGCGCTCGCGCCGGTGCTGCTGAACGCCTATGGTGGCGACCGTCAGGCCTATCACCTGACCGCCGACTATACATGGGGCTGGACGCAGCAGGCCTCGATTCAGGCCGCGACCGAAGCCGTCGGCTGGGGCACCGTTGCCAACGTTCTGACTCCGGTCGGGGCGGGCGATTTCTCGTCCTATATCGCACCGGTTCTGAACTCGGGCGCTGACGTGCTGGTTCTCAACCACTACGGCGCCGATATGGTGAACTCGCTCACCCAAGCGATCCAGTTCGGCCTGCGCGACAAGCAGGTGAACGGCAAGAACTTTGAGATCGTCGTTCCGCTCTATTCGGAACTGATGGCCAAGGGCGCTGGCGCCAATATCAAGGGCGTTTACGGCTCGATGAACTGGAACTGGCAGCTTCAGGATGCCGGCACACAGGCCTTCGTGAAGTCCTTTGGCGAAAAGTATGGCTTCCCGCCCTCGAACTCGGCGCAGACCGCCTACGCGCAGACGCTGCTTTATGCGGATGCCGTGACCCGCGCCGGTTCGTTCAACCCCTGCGCCGTTGTCGAGGCTCTCGAAGGCTTCGAGTTTGACGGTCTGGGCGTCGGCCCGACGCTTTATCGTGCCGAGGACCACCAGTGCTTCAAGGACGTGCTCGTTGTGCGCGGGGCCGAAAACCCGACCACCGAATACGACACGCTGGAAATCGTCGAGAAAACACCCGTGGAACAGGTCATGTATGCGCCCGACCACGAGATGTTCGGCGGTGCCGAAGCCACGCTGGGCGAGTGCAATCCCGGCGCCTAAGCCACAAGACCACCACCGGCCGCGCAACCCGCGCGGCCGGTCCCCCCTGACGGCGGCAATGGGCCCGCAGTCAGAAACCATCCTGCCAGGCGGGCATCATGGACCAAATTATCCTTCAGTTTCTGAACGGCCTCGACAAGGGATCGGCCTATGCGCTGATCGCGTTGGGGCTCACGCTTATTTTCGGCACGCTCGGTGTCGTCAACTTTGCGCATGGCGCGCTTTTCATGATCGGCGCCTTCTGCGCGGTGACCTTCGGGCGCATCATCAACGTCAGCCATGAAATCGTGGACGAGACAAAACTCGATTTCCTCGGCCGCCCGCTCAAGGTGCAGGTGCCCTATGTCAAGGAATGGTTCGGTGATGTGGCAGGCTCTGCCATCATCGACTGGACCGTGCCGATCTCGATCGTTTTTGCAATTCCGGTCATGCTGGCCATCGGCATCGCCATGGAACGGGGGCTGATCAAGCATTTCTACAAGCGCCCCCATGCCGACCAGATCCTTGTGACCTTTGGTCTGGCCATCGTGCTGCAAGAGATCGTCAAGGCCTTTTACGGCGCCAACCCCATCCCCACGCCCAGCCCCGCCCATTTTGCAGGCTCGCTGGATTTCGGTCTGATGCTGGGCTTTGACGCCAATGCGGTGATCTATCCCTACTGGCGCCTGATCTATTTCCTCTTTTCCTCGGTCATCATCGGCGGGGTCTTTGCCTTCTTGCAGTTCACCACCTTCGGGATGGTGGTCCGCGCCGGCATGGCCGACCGCGAGACGGTGGGCCTCTTGGGGATCGACATCGACCGCCGCTTTACCACCATGTTCGGCATAGCCGCGATCGTGGCGGGTCTGGCGGGTGTGATGTATACACCGATCCTGTCGCCTAACTACCACATGGGCATGGATTTTCTGGTCCTCAGCTTCGTGGTGGTCGTGGTCGGCGGCATGGGCTCGCTGCCTGGTGCGGTGGCTGCGGGCTTTCTGCTGGGGATCTTGCAGTCCTTTGCCTCCAACAGCAGCTACAAGGCCGCCATTGTCGATGCGTTGTCGCTCAAGGACACCTTCCTCGACACCTTCATCATGGGTCTGGACCAGATCATCATCTATCTGGTCGCCATCGTCATTCTACTTACCCGTCCGCGTGGCCTTTTGGGCCGCAAGGGCGTGATGGAGGAATAATATGCTCGGCCTCAATCAACGCGACACGCGGTTTCTGTGGATCGTCATCTTCCTGACGCTCGCCACGCCGATCTTGCTGCAGCCCTTCCCCGAAGGGTCGAATATGGCGCAGTTCAACGCGGGCTATCCCGACCTGATGACCAAATTCGCCATCTACGGCATTCTGGCCATCGGTTTTAACATCCTCTTCGGGCTGACGGGCTATCTGTCGTTCGGCCACGCGGCGTTCCTTGGCATAGGGTCCTATTCGGCGGTCTGGATGTTCAAATTGCTGAATATGAATGTCGTTCCGGCGCTGATCCTTGCGATCTTCACCTCGGCGATCTTTGCGCTGGCAATCGGCTATATCTCGTTGCGCCGTTCGGGCATCTACTTTTCGATCCTGACGCTGGCCTTTGCCGAAATGTCCTATCGCATGGCCTATTCGCTGCTGACGCCGCTGACCAATGGCGAGACAGGGTTGCAGGTCTATCCGGTCGACAAGGCGGGCTGGCTGTTCCAGAACTCGATGGATGTGACAAACTTTTTCGGTCTGGCCATGAACAGCAGCTACAAGCTGTCGGTGGGCCCGTGGCTCTTTACCTTCAACGTCGGCTACTATTTCTGCGCCATCATCGCGATCCTGGCCTTCTACCTTTCGCTCAGGATTTTCCGCTCGCCCTTTGGCATGATGTTGCGCGCGGTCAAATCCAACCAGCAGCGCCTGAACTACACCGGCATCAACACGCGGCCCTACACGCTGGCGGCCTTTGTCATCTCGGGCATGTATGCGGGGCTTGCAGGCGGGCTATTGGCCTGTATCGACCCCCTCGCCGGCGCCGAGCGCATGCAATGGACCGAAAGCGGCACCGTTGTCTTGATGACCATCCTTGGCGGCGCGGGCACCTTGATGGGTCCGGTGCTGGGCGCGGGGTTCATCAAGTATTTCGAAAA
>JAHEBS010000145.1 GCA_024642145.1 Marivivens sp. | reverse complement strand
CGCAATTCGTCGCCACGCGCGATGCGTTCGGCCAAGGGCAGGTCACGATAGGCCGGCGCCCCGAGGCTGATGTAAAGCGCAAAACTGCCCCCGATCAGCACCAGCGCGGCCATCAGTGCGGCCCCGCGTTGACGGCCCCGCGTATCGGCCGTTTGCGCCCTTGCGGCGTGGCGGTCAGCCGCGAGCAGGCGGCGGGCGACCTCGGTGCGGGCGCGCGCGGCCTCGTCGGGGTCGATGGTCCCGCGTTGCAGATCGCGGTCGATCGCGGCGATTTGCGCGCGATAAAGCGTCACGTCCTCGTGCCCTTCGCTGTTGCTCTGCGCCTTTTCGCCGCGCCAGAGCGGCATGAAGACGGCAGCGGCCACAAACAGGGCTGCGGCCAGTGCAAAGAGGACAAAGCCGCCCGATTGCGTGAAAATTGCGTAAAGGTCTGACACAACGGGGCCTCTGACAGGGTCTGGCCCTACCTAGTGCGCCGCGCCCCCGCTGGAAAGGGGGCGCGCTGTTTTGACCGCCGACGGGCGGCAATGTCGCTTTTGTCAGGCAACTGCCGCAGCCAGTCGCCTTTCATTTACGACAGAGGTCCAGTTACAAATCCAAAGAGCGTCCGCCAGACGCGTGAAAGGATTCGGGGTCCATGAAACGCTATTCCGTCTTTGCCGTTGCCCGCGAGGCCCTGCGCCAACACCAAGGCTGGGAACGTGCTTGGCCCAATGCCGAACCCAAGGCCAGATACGACGCCATCATCGTCGGTGCGGGTGGCCATGGTCTGGCTACCGCCTATTACCTTGGCCGCAATCACGGCATCCGCAACGTGGCGATCATCGAAAAAGGCTGGCTCGGGGGCGGCAATACGGGCCGCAACACCACGATTATCCGCTCGAACTATCTGCAAGACCCCTCTGCCGCGATCTATGAAAAGGCGCGCTCGCTGTTCGAGACGCTGAGCCAAGAGCTGAACTACAACGTCATGTTCAGCCCGCGTGGCGTGATGATGCTGGCCCAGACCCAGCACGAGATCCGCGGCTATAAGCGCACCGCCATGGCCAACAGCCTGCAAGGCGTGACCACCGAGTTCATCAGCCCCGCCCGCGTCAAGGAACTGGTGCCGATCATCAATCTCGAGGGTCCGCGCTATCCGGTTCTGGGTGCGCTCTGGCAGCCCCGTGGCGGCACTGCCCGCCATGATGCGGTGGCTTGGGGTTATGCGCGGGCCTGTGCGGCGATGGGCATGGATATCATCCAGAAATGCGAGGTGACGGGTGTCAGCCAGAAGGATGGCAAGGTCACCGGCATTTCGACCACGCGTGGCGATATAGCCTGCGACAAGCTGGGTATAGTCGTGGCGGGGCACTCGGGCGTCATGGCCAATCACGCCGGTTTCCGCCTGCCGATTGAATCGGTGGCGCTGCAGGCGCTGGTGTCGGAACCCATCAAGCCCTGCATGGACGTGGTGGTGATGGCCAATACCGTGCATGGCTATATGAGCCAGTCCGACAAGGGCGAGATGGTGATCGGCGGCGGCACCGACGGGTTCAACAACTATACCCAGCGCGGATCGTTCCACCACATCGAGGAAACCGTTCGTGCCCTGAACGAAACCTTTCCCATGATCAGCCGTCTCAAGATGCTGCGCCAGTGGGGCGGGATCGTTGATATGACCGGCGACCGTTCGCCCATCATCTCGAAAACGCCGCTTGGCAATTGTTTCGTCAACTGCGGCTGGGGCACCGGCGGCTTCAAGGCGATCCCCGGATCGGGTTGGGCCATGGCCGAGTTGATGGCCAAGGGCGAACCTGGCCCGCTGGCGCTGGAATTCAACATGTGGCGCTTCAAGGAAGGCAAGTTCATCGACGAGTCGGTGGCTGCCGGTGTGGCGCATTGATGGACCGACGCCTGCGAAATGGTTCCGCACGGGCGGCGACCGGCCCGCGCGGGGGGGGCGTGAAGCGCCCGCCCCGTGGGGGGGCGGGTCGGGCGCTGCCCGTGCTGGCGCACGGGCAAGTCATTTCCGCTGGTCTCGTGTGGCTGCCAGATATTCGTTCCAAAGCTCCTGCATTGCGAAGTGATTATGATTTTGAAACGCTCGACGGGCCAATTCGCGGACCCACGCCTCGGGGTGTTTGCGTCCCCAAACCTCGACGTCTGTCGAGGCCAGTAGGCATTTCTTCTGATTTTGGGGCAAGTCCAATGGCCCTCCGAAACTATGGTTTGGAAAAGCCTGTTTCAAGAAGTCCGAATCTCGCAATGCACCGCCAAATCGAACTGATGTCGGAGTGCAATCGACACGAGATTTTGCAATATATCACAAAAGGTTGGATCAAATGCTGACCCTCACCTGTCCCTATTGCGGCGTGGCCGCCGAGGAAACCGAACTGACCGCGGGCGGCGAGGCGCATCTCAAGCGCTTTGGTCCCGGTTCGTCGGATGATGACCTCGAAACCTATCTGTTTCTGCGCGAAAACCCCAAAGGCGTGCATTTCGAACGCTGGCGGCATTCTTTTGGTTGCGGGAAATGGTTCCTCGCGGCGCGCGACACCAATACGCTCGAGGTCTTTGGCACTTACCCTGCCCAGAGCAAAGCGCCGCCCAAGCCTATCAAAGACGCCATCACCGCCAAGCGGCCCGGTTGGTCGTGGAGGGAATTCAAATGAGCACGCGTCTTGCCAAGGGCGGCCGCCTGATCGACCGCAGCCAGCCGGTCGAGTTCAAGTTCAACGGCAAAAGGATGCAGGGTTTCGGCGGCGATACGCTGGCCTCGGCGCTTTTGGCCAATGACCAGATGATGGTCGGCCGGTCCTTCAAGTATCACCGCCCGCGCGGGCTTGTGGCTTCGGGCGCCGAGGAACCCAACGCGCTGGTCAATATGGGGCAGGGTGGCAAGTTCGAACCCAACCAGCGCGCCACCACGACCGAGTTGTTCGACGGGCTTTACGCCACCAGCCAGAACCATTGGCCGACGCTGGAATTCGATATCGGCGCGATCAACAGCCTGCTCGCACGGTTTTTGCCCTCGGGCTTTTACTACAAGATGTTCATCCATCCGCGCCCGTTCTGGAAATACATCTACGAGCCGTTTATCCGTCAGTCCGCCGGTCTGGGCAAAGCCCCCAAGGACCGCGACGGCGATAGCTATGAACATTTCTACGCTTTCGCCGATGTGGTGATTGTCGGCGGCGGCATCGCGGGGCTGATCGCCGCGCGCTAGGCCGGTGCCGCCGGCCTGCGTGTGATCTTGATGGAACAGACCGCGCAACTGGGTGGCCGCGCCGTGGTGGACGGCGCCGAAATCGACGGGCAGCAGGCCGAAGACTGGGTCGCCGCCACGCATCAGGCGCTGGCCAAGATGGACAACGTCACCATCCGCACCCGCATGATGGGGGCCGGTGTGTATGACCATGGCTATGTCATCGGCTATGAGCGGTTGACCGACCACGACCCGCAGCTGGATGGCCCGCGTCACCGCCTGTGGCGCATTCGCGCCAAGCAGATCGTGACCGCGACCGGCGCGATCGAACGCCCGCTCAGCTTTGCGGGCAATGACATTCCCGGCGTGATGCTGGCGGGTGCCTTGCGTGACTATCTGGTGAACTGGGGCGTATCGGTGGGCGATCGGACGGTCGTTGTCACCAATAACGACGATGCCTATCGCACCGCGCTGGCGCTGCAGGCCCATGGGCTGGGCGTGCCCGCGATCATTGACGCCCGCTCGGCGCCTTCGGGCGATCTGGTCGCCGCCGCGCGCGCGGCTGGCATCAGGGTGGAAACCGGCGCGGCGATTGCCAAGGTCATGGGCAAGACCCGCGTCACCGCTGTGGCGCTGGCCGCACAGGCGGGCGAAGGCGGGGTGCTGGAAGACATTCCCTGCGACGCGGTCGCCATGTCGGGCGGCTGGTCGCCGGTGGTGCATCTGTGGTCCCATTGCGGCGGCAAGCTCAATTGGGACGCCGAACGCGCCATGTTCCGCCCCGACCCCAAGCGCGCCCCCACGGGCGCGGCGGGCGAGGGCTTTGTCGTCACCGCCGGTTCGGCCAGCGGCGCCCTGACCACAGGCGAAGTGCTGACCGATGCTTTTGAGGCCGCCCGCGCTGCGATCAAGGCCGCAGGTGGCAAGCCCAAGGCAGGCAAGGCACCGCAGGTGACCGTCGTGGCCGAGGCCCCGCTCGAGCCGGTCTGGCTGATGCCGCAGGGTGCAAGCTATGAATTGCGCGCCAAGGCGTGGCTCGATTTCCAGAATGACGTCAAGGTGGCCGACGTGCAGCTGGCCGCACGCGAGGGCTATGAAAGCGTCGAACATGCCAAGCGCTATACCACGCTGGGCATGGCGACCGATCAGGGAAAACTTTCCAATATCAACGGTCTGGCGATCTTGGGTGATGCGCTGAACACCGATATACCATCGGTGGGCACCACCACTTTCCGCCCGCCTTACACGCCCATCTCGATGGGTTCGATCGGCGGCGCGGCGCGGGACGATCTGTTCCTGCCCATCCGCAAAACCCCGATCCATGGCTGGCACACCGACCAAGGCGCGGATTTCGAGCCCGTTGGCGCGTGGCGTCGCCCCTATGCCTTTCCGCGCAAGGGCGAAACCGTGCATGACGCGGTCACCCGCGAAATCCTCAACACCCGCGAAAACGTCGGGCTGCTGGATGCCTCGACGCTGGGCAAGTTGCTGGTCAAGGGCCCCGATGCGGGCCGTTTCCTCGATATGCTCTACACCAACATGATGTCCAATCTGGGCGTCGGCAAATGCCGCTATGGGCTGATGTGTTCCGAGAACGGTTTCCTGATCGACGACGGCGTTGTGGCGCGCATCGATGAGGAGACGTGGCTCTGCCACACCACCACCGGCGGCGCGGACCGTATCCACGCGTGGATGGAGGACTGGCTGCAGTGCGAATGGTGGGACTGGAAGGTCTATGTGGCCAACCTGACCGAGCAATACGCCCAGATCGCGGTCGTCGGCCCGAAAGCGCGGCAGGTGCTGCAGGCTATGGGCACCGACATGGACCTGTCGAAAGAGGCGCTGCCCTTCATGCAATGGGCGGATGGCCGGATCGGTGATTTCGACGCGCGCGTCTACCGGATCTCGTTCTCGGGCGAGTTGAGCTATGAAATTGCCGTGCCTGCCGCACAGGGCCGCGCCTTCTGGGACGCCTTGCTGCGGGTGGGGGCCGATTTCGGCATCATGCCCTATGGCACCGAAGGTCTGCACGTGCTGCGCGCGGAAAAGGGGTTCATCATGATCGGGGACGAAACCGACGGCACCGTGATCCCCCAAGACCTGAACTTGGGTTGGGCCATTTCCAAGAAAAAGGACGACTATCTGGGCAAGCGCGCGCAAGAGCGCAGCCACATGAGCGATCCCGAACGCTGGAAACTGGTCGGTCTGGAAACGCTGGACGGGTCCGTCCTGCCTGATGGTGCAATTGCGGTTGCAGCGGGCCAGAACGCCAATGGACAGCGCAATACCCAAGGCCGCGTGACCTCGACCTACCATTCACCGACGCTGGGCAAGGGCATCGCCATGGGGTTGGTCCACAATGGGCCGTCGCGGATGGGCGATGTGCTGGAATTCACCAAGGGCGACGGCACGTTCATCAAGGCGCGGATCGTCGATCAGGTCTTTTATGACAAGGCCGGGGAGAAGCAGGATGTCTGATCTCAAGAGCTTTTATGAGGGACGCGCAGCAGACGCCAACGGCGTCACGGTGCGTGACGCGGGGTTGCAGGGCATGATCACGCTCAGGGGTGATCTGGCCAATGCCAAGCTCAAGGCCGCCGTGAAAAAGGCCTGTGGGCAGGCCGTTCCGGCCGCCCGCCGCGCCGTGATCACGGGCGGGCGCGGGGCGGCGTGGATGTCGCCTGACGAGTTGCTGATCTTGGTGCCCTATGCCGAGGCTGCGGCAACCGCCGCCGCACTCGCCCTTGCGCTGAAAGATCAGCACCACCTTGCGGTCAATGTCTCGGACGCGCGCGCCTATATCACCCTGACGGGGGCGGGCGTGGATGAGATCATGGCCAAATGCGCGCCTGTAGACTTTGCCAATTTCGCGGTGGGCGAGTTCCGTCGCACGCGGATCGGACAGGTCGCCGCGGCGTTCTGGAAGGACGAGGCGGGCGCGTTCCACATCGTGGCGTTCCGCTCTCTCGGGGACTATGTGTTCGACCTTCTGGCCACCTCGGCCAAGGCGGGGCTGGTTAACCTCTGAACAGGGTAATGACGCAACAAAACTTGCGTGACTGACCGCGATCCATTAGGCTTTTGATCAACGATAATAAAGATCAAGAGCAGCAGTCATTATGCCCGAGGCCGATTTTTCGTCCGTGAAAAGTCAAGTCAAGATTGTCATCTGGGACTTGGACGAAACCTTTTGGAAAGGCACGCTCAGCGAAGAAGGCATCGCGCCCATCGCGGCCAATATCGCGCTGGTCAAGGCACTGGTCGATCGTGGGATCGTCTGCTCGATCTGTTCAAAGAATGATTTTGAAACCGCCAAGGCGCGGCTGGTGGCGCTAGAGATCTGGGACTACTTCGTTTTCCCGCATATCGACTGGACCCCCAAGGGGCAGGCGATCCAGACCATGCTGGAACAGATGGGTCTGCGTGCCGAGAACGCGTTGTTCTTGGACGACAACCACATGAACCTCGAAGAAGCGGGCTTTTTCAACGAAGGCATCATGTGCCTTGACGGGCGTCTAGACCTGACGCCCCTGCTGGATCTGCCTCAACTCAAGGGCAAGGACGATCGGGCGCATAGCCGTCTCAAGCAATACAGGAACCTCGAAGGCAAATTTGCCGAACAGGAAAAGTCCGGCCTTTCGAACGAGGATTTCCTGCGCCAGTCGGACATCAAGGTGCGGATCATCACCGATATCGACGATAAAATGGACCGGGTGCTGGAGCTTTTGAATCGTACCAACCAACTCAATTTTACAAAGGTCCGTGCCAATACGAATGAGGAGCTAGGCGACCTCAAGAAGCTTCTTGCG
>JAHEBS010000144.1 GCA_024642145.1 Marivivens sp. | reverse complement strand
CGCATCCTTGCCACCAGTCGCACCGATCTAATGCCGCGACTGGTGGCGGGGCAGTTTCGCGACGACCTGTATTACCGGCTGGGCGGCGTCACGTTGCATGTGCCGGCGCTGCGCGACCGCGTTGATGACATTCCCGTTCTGGCCGAACATTTTCTGGCGCGAACCGAGCGCGAGGGCGCGGCCCCGCGCCGCTTGACGCCGCAGGCCATCGACCTGATCCGCGCCTATTCCTGGCCCGGAAACGTCCGACAACTGGAACATGCCATCCGCAGATTGGTGGCCACCTCGACCGAACAGGCCATCGGCCGGACCGAGGTCGAGGCCGTACTGGGTCAGCAACCCGCCGCCGAACCCGCACGCGGCGCCTTTGACGGCGACCGGCTGGGGGCGGCCGTGGCCCGCTATCTGCGGCGCTATTTCGACCTGCATGGCGGTGACCTGCCGCCGCCCGGCGTTTATCAGCGCATCCTGCGCGAAATCGAGGAACCGCTGATCGAGATCGCGCTGGATGCCACGGCTGGCAATCAGGCGCGCTGCGCCGATCTTTTGGGCATCAACCGCAATACCCTGCGCAAGAAGATCACCGAGCTTGATATTCAGGTGACACGCCGTCGCAAGTTGATGTAAACCTGCAACATATGCGTGGCAATTGAGCCATAGCCAAAGGGGGGCGGGCATAGACCCGCGGTCTGGGCAGCAGGGTGCAGCGCTCGATTTTGGGCAATTGGATTACATGGGCCAGTCGGCTCAGGCGGCGACAGTCGGTGCAGACGGCTGTGACGCTGGGGCTTGTGTTGCTGGGTCCGGTGCTGGCGCTGTCGACCATTTACGAATTGGGGCCGCTCAATCAGGCCAGTTCGTCACCCGGGCTACGGCTGACGCTCTTGGCCGACTTTGTTTATGTGCTGGTGATCGTGGCCCTTGTGCTGCAGCGGGTGATGCAACTGATCGCAGCCCGCCGCGCCCATTCGGCAGGGTCGCGTCTGCACCTGCGTCTTAGCGGCGTTTTCGCCCTTTTGGCGCTGATTCCGGCGGTGGCCGTGGCCGTTTTTGCCTTTGTGTCGATCAACATGGGGCTAGAGGGCTGGTTCTCCGACCGCGTGCGAAATGTGGTCGGGGCCTCGTTGCAGGCCGCTCAGGCCTATGAGGACGAACATCGGCAGGAACTGACCCGCGATGCCACCGCGCTGGCGTCCTATCTCAATGCCCAGCGGCAGGCCAATTTCTTTATGTCCGACGGCGAGGTGCGCCAAGCGCTGGGCCGTGTGCAGGCGCAGATCGAACGAGGCCTGTCCGAGGCCTTTGTGATCGACGCCACCGGCCAGATCACCGCGCGCGGTGCCAAGTCCTATCTCTTTGATTACGAACAGCCCTCCGATGCCCAGATTGCCCAGTCCGACAAGGACGGCATCGCCATCATCGAAGACTGGCCCAACGACGAATTCCACGCGGTGCTGCCGCTGACCGCCTTTCAGAACCGCTATCTCTTTGTCAGCCGCACCGTGGATGGCAAGGTGCTGTCGCTGCTCGACGACACCAAGGAAACCGTGGCCCTTTACCAGCAACTGGAAAGCGACAAGGGGCGGCTCTTGTTCGAATTCGGGCTTTTGTATCTGGGCTTTGCCGTCATCTTGATCCTTGCCGCCATCTGGCTGGGGCTATGGTTCGCCGAAAGACTGTCGCAGCCGGTCGGTGAACTGCTCAAGGCCTCGCAGCGGGTGGGCGAGGGCGATCTGGACGTGCGGATACCCGAAGACGAGGGCGATGACGAAATCGCCGCCCTTGGTAGCCATTTCAACCGGATGACCGAACGGCTGAAAGAACAACGCGGGCGGCTTTTGGAAAATACCGAACAGATCGAAAGCCGCAGGCGGCTGTTCGACTCGGTTCTGTCTTCCGTAACATCGGGGGTGATGGGGCTGAGCGCCGATGGCTGCATCAGTTTTGTGAACCGCTCGGGGCGCAGGTTGTTGAACGTTTCGGGTCTGGACGCGCATCCCCATGTCGCCGTCGCCGTGCCGGAATTCGGGCCGCTATTCGCGCAGTTGCAGACCGAAGGGCGCGAACTGGCACAGGACCAGATCAGCCTGATCCGGTCGGGCCAGCAAGAGGTGCTTTTGGTGCGCATGGCCACCCGCCGCGCCGACGATGGCGGGCTAGAGGGCTATGTGATCGCGCTCGATGATGTGACTGACCTCGTGTCGGCCCAACGCATGGCCGCTTGGGGCGATGTGGCGCGGCGTATCGCCCATGAGATCAAGAACCCTTTGACGCCGATCCAGCTGTCCGCCGAGCGGATCAAGCGCAAATTCGGCAACCGCATGGAAGAGGCCGATGCCGAGGCGCTGACGCAGATGACGGATGTGATTGTCCGCCAAACCAATGACTTGCGCCGCATTGTTGATGAGTTTTCAAAATTCGCGCGAATGCCGGAACCCCAGCGAACCGCGACCGATCTTTGCGCTTTGGTGCGCGACGCCGTGACCCTGCAAGAGGCGGGGCAGCCCGCGGTCCAATTTGCCCTGACGCTGCCCGATAGTCCGGTCGAGGCCGATCTGGACCCGACCATGATATCGCAGGCCCTGACGAACCTGATCAAGAACGCAGGCGAAGCCACTGAAACCTTTATGGAAAAGCATCCGTCTGATGGCTTTGTGCCGCAAATTCGGGTCAGTCTGGAACTGGGAGACGACACCGCCACTATCCGCATCGCGGATAATGGCATCGGCCTGCCGCATGACCGCGCACGGCTGTTTGAACCCTATGTAACCACCCGCGAAAAGGGCACAGGCCTTGGCCTGCCCATCGTCAAGAAGATTGTCGAGGAACACGGCGGCACCTTGCGTCTGCAAGATGCGCCCGTCTTTGAGGGTCAGGCGCATGTCGGCGCCATGGCCACGATTGAATTACCCGTCACGCCCTCTCGTGACAGCCAAACGCAAGACCCGAGGAAGATATGAGTGATATCCTGATTACCGACGACGAACGCGACATCCGCGAGTTGATCTCGGATATCTTGAAGGACGAGGGCTTTAACACCCGACTTGCGGCCAATGCCGACCAATGCATGGCCGAAATCGCCAAGTCAAAACCCGCCCTGATGATCCTCGATATCTGGCTCAAAGACAGCCATATGGACGGCATCGACATTCTTAAAGCCGTCAAGCGCGACCACCCCGAGGTGCCGATCGTCATCATTTCGGGGCATGGTAATATCGAAATCGCGGTCGCGGCCATCAAGCAGGGCGCCTACGACTTTATCGAAAAGCCCTTCAATATCGACCAGCTTCTGGTGGTGATCCGCCGCGCAATGGAAACCTCGCGCCTGCGCCGCGAGAATCAGGAACTCAAGCGCGGTGACAGCGCGCCGGCCGAGCTTTTGGGCGAAAGCTCCGAGTTCCGCGCCATGCGGGGCCAACTGGACAAGGTCACCAAATCCAATGGCCGCGTAATGCTGACGGGCGAGGCGGGATCGGGCAAGGAAACCGCCGCGCGCTATATCCACGCCAATTCCAACCGGTCCGAGGCACCCTTTATCGTGGTCAACTGTGCCTCGATCGAGCCCGAGCGTGTGGAAGAGGTGCTTTTTGGCCGCGAAAGCGCCGAACGTGGTGTGGAAAAAGGGCTTTTGGAAGAAGCCAATCAAGGCGTTATCTATTTCGACGAAGTGGCTGACATGCCCACCGGCACCCAGTCCAAGATCCTGCGCGTGTTGGTCGATCAGCGGTTCCAGCGCGTGGGCGGGTCAGAGAAAATCACCGTGGATTTGCGGGTCATCTCATCGACCAACCGCGATTTGATGGTCGAGATCGAGGCCGGACGTTTTCGACAAGAGCTGTATCACCGCCTCAACGTGGTGCCGATCCATGTGCCATCACTGGCCGAACGGCGCGATGATATCCCGCTGTTGGCGGCCCATTTCGTCACCCAACTCAACCGCGCGCAGGGCCTGCCGCTCAGGCCCATCGGCGCGGATGCGGCGGCCTTGTTGCAGACGATGAACTGGCCCGGCAACGTCCGGCAACTGAAGAATGTGATCGAACGCGTTTTGATCCTTGGCGAGGGTTCGGGCGAAATCACCCCCAAGGAAATCCCTGCCAGTGACGATGGCGGCAGCGAAGAGGGCAAGATCGTCCTGTCCGCAGCCCTTGCCACGCTGCCGCTGCGCGAGGCGCGCGAATTGTTCGAACGCGAATACCTGATCACACAGATCAACCGGTTTGGCGGCAATATCAGCCGCACGGCGGCTTTTGTGGGCATGGAGCGTTCGGCGCTGCACCGCAAACTCAAGAGCCTCGGTGTCGCGACCTCGGCGCGTGGCCGCAACGGCGAGGACGGGGGCGAGGACGACCTCTGAACACCCGCACGATTGACCCTCTGGCACGGGTCTGCCAAACCTGACCCAGAAATTCGGGGACCTATCCGATGAAAGTCATCATCTGCGGCGCGGGCCAGGTCGGCTGGCAAATTGCCCGACACCTGTCCGGTGAAAAGAACGAAGTCACCATCGTCGATAACAACGCCGATCTGGTGCGACGCGCCGCCGATACGCTGGATGTTCAGGGCGTCACCGGCTTTGCCAGCTACCCCGACGTGTTAGAGAGGGCAGGCGCGCGCGACGCGGATATGATCATCGCCGCGACCCATTCGGACGAGGTCAATATGGTCACCTGTCAGGTGGCCCATTCGGTCTTTTCCATCCAGCGCAAGATCGCACGCGTGCGGGCGCAGACTTATCTCGACACGGCTTATTCCGATCTCTACCGCCGCGACCATCTGCCGATCGACGTCATCATCTCGCCCGAACGCGAAGTGGCCGAGGCCGCCTTGCAGCGTCTGGCGGCGCCGGCGGCCTTTGATACGCAAGAGTTTTTTGGCGGCAAGGCCAAGCTTTTGGGCATTGTGATCGACGCGGAATGTCCGGTGATCAACACGCCCCTGCGGCAGTTGTCCGATCTGTTTTCGACGCTCAAGGCCATTGTCGTGGGCATCCGTCGTCAGGGGATGTTGTTTGCACCGGCCCCTGCGGACCAGATATTTGCGGGCGATCAGGTCTATGTCTTTACCGACGAGACCGACACCCACCGGACCATGGAAATCTTTGGCAAGAAACAGGCCAAGCAGGAACGCATCGTCATCATCGGCGGCGGCAACGTCGGCCTTGGTGTCGCCCGCGCGCTCGAGGCGCGCGCCGATCGGGTGCGGGTCAAGATCATCGAAAAGAACCGCGCCGTGGCCGAAACCGCCGCAGACGCGCTGACGCGGACCATCGTGCTGAATGGCGACGGTCTGGACGGCGAATTGCTGGACGAGGCCAATATCGCGGCCACTGACGCGGTGCTGACGGTGACCGACGACGACAAGACCAACATGCTGGCCGCCGTGCGCGCCAAGGAAAAGGGCTGCGGCATCGCCATTTGCCTGACCAACGACCCCACGCTTGCGCCGCTGATGGGGCCTTTGGGGATCGACGCCTATATCAACCCGCGAGCGACCACGGTCAGTTCCATCCTGCGCCACATCCGCCATGGGCGGGTCAAGGGCGTCTATTCGGTCGGCGACGCCGAGGCCGAGATGATCGAGGCGCAGGTGCTGGGCACTTCGCCCATATCGGGCCAGCGCATTCGCGACGTGTCTTTCCCCGAAGGCGTGCTGGTCGGTGGCATCCTGCGGGGTCACGAAGTCCTGAAACCCGCCAGCACGCTGCGCATCGAAGAGGGCGATGTGATCGCCATCTTTGCGCTGGCAGCCGATGTGCCCGAGGTCGAGCGCCTGCTTCAGGTCTCGATCGACTTCTTCTAAGCCATGTGGCTCCGCAAGATCCCGCTTTTCGTGATCCTGACCGGGATCGGCGCCTTGGCCATGCTGATGCCCGCAGCCCACGCGACGTCGCAGAACGATTTTGTCACGGCGCGGTCATTCTTCTACACGATGATCCTTGTCTTGATGGTCACGGTGCTGCTGGGGTTGGCCACCTTTGGCCGCAGTCCGCGTCACCCCGCGGCTGGGCAGTTGGTCACGCTGGTTGCCACACTGGCGATCCTGCCGGCGATGCTGGCGGTGCCGTTCTACGCCCAGATGCCCTTTGGCAGCTTCAACGACGCATGGTTTGAAATGGTGTCCTCGATCACCACGACAGGCTTTACTGTCTTTGACCGCCCTCGGCTTTTGCCCATGTCGCTGCATTTGTGGCGGGCAGAGGTCGCTTGGATGGGTGGCTTCTTGATGTGGGTTTCGGCCTTTGCCGTTTTTTCGCCGATGAACCTTGGCGGCTTCGAAGTGCGCGCGCGGGGCAATAGCGCCGCCGTGCAGGGGCGCGCGCAGGTGTCGCGCCTGACCGATCCCAACGAACGGATGCTGCATTACGCGGCCAAACTCGGGCCCATCTATCTGGGCCTGACTGCGCTTTTGTGGCTGGGGTTGATCATGGTGGGGCAGGCGCCGGTGGTGGGTCTGATCCATGCCATGTCCACGGTTTCGACCTCTGGCATCTCGCCCTACAACAGCCTTTCCGCCGCGCCTGGCGGGTTCAAGGCCGAGGCGCTGATCCTGATCTTCATGGTCTTTGCCATATCGCGCCTGACCTTTAGCCGCGGGCTGTTCAGCGACGATCCTCGCAACCCCCTGCGCGACCCCGAAGTGCAAATGGCGGGTCTGATCCTGATTTTGATTCCGGGGCTTTTGTTCCTGCGTCACTTCCTGTCGTCCTTCGAGACAACGGTCGGCGCCAGCTTTACCGGCGCGCTGCATGCCGTCTGGGGTGCGCTTTTTACCGTGGTGTCCTTTCTCACCACGACGGGTTTCGAGGCCGGCGCATGGCGTGAATCCGCCGCATGGTCGGGCCTGCAAACGCCGGGCATATTGCTGATGGCCCTGGCGCTGATCGGGGGCGGGATCGCCACGACCGCAGGCGGGATCAAGCTGCTGCGGGTCTATGCCTTGGTGCGACACGGCGAGCGCGAGATCGGCCGTCTGATCCATCCCAGTTCGCTCGGCGGTTCTG
>JAHEBS010000143.1 GCA_024642145.1 Marivivens sp. | reverse complement strand
GGGACAAGTTCTTTTGCCCCGGCTGGGATCTCAAGGCCGCGGCCGAGGGCGAGGCGCCGGATTCCAACTATGGCGTGGGGGGCTTTGGCGGCCTGCAGGAACTGCCCGCGATCAACAAGCCCGTTATCGGCGCCATCAACGGTATCTGTTGCGGCGGCGGGTTCGAGATCGCCATTTCCTGCGACCTGATCCTTGCCTCGGAACGCGCGACCTTTGCCTTGCCCGAAATCCGGTCCGGCACGGTGGCGGACGCTGCCTCGCTCAAGCTGCCCAAACGAATTCCCTACCATGTGGCGATGGATCTTTTGTTGACGGGTCGCTGGATGGACGCCGAAGAGGCGCATCGCTGGGGGATTATCAAAGAGGTCGTGCCGCACGACCAGCTCTTGGACAAGGCGTGGGAACTGGCGCGGCTACTCGCCTCGGGTCCGCCGCTTGTTTACGCCGCGATCAAGGAAGTCGTGCGCGAGGCCGAGAACATGCGGTTCCACGATGCGCTAAACCGCATGAACCGCCGCCAGTTCCCCACGGTGGACAAGCTCTATTCCAGCGAAGACCAGCTGGAAGGCGCGCGCGCTTTTGCCGAGAAACGCGATCCGGTCTGGAAGGGCCGCTAGGTCTTTCGCGCAATCACGATCAGTGCCGTGTCACGGGCGTGGTCGCCCGTGGCATTCGCACCGTAGATCGCGACCTCTGGCATCGCCAACGCGGCGCAATTTGCCTTGATAGCCTCTATTTTCGGCGCGAAACCGGCATTGTCGAAATGCCTGCGGTTGATCGACAGAACGATCAGGCCGCCAGAGCGGACAACGCGGAATACCTCGTCCAGACAGTCGGGGCCGATATGGCCAAGGGTAAAGGTCCCTGAACTGACCGCGCCCGCGTAGGTCCCGTCTGGCACCCCCATGCCTAGGGTGATGTCACTTTCGAAAAGCCCTTTGTAGAGACCCTTCTTGCCCGCAACTGCCAACATTTCCGGCGAAATATCGGTCCCGTCAATCGGCCCGATGCCGCGCTCGGCCAAGACCACGCCGACCAGCCCCGTGCCGACCCCGATATCCAGCACCGGACCCGCGCCGCCTGCGTCGGCATAGGCCTGCGCCACGATATGGGGCAGGCGATAGTCCATGGCGCCCGCGAAATCGTCATCATAGGTGGCGGCCCAAGTGTCATAGAGCCGCTTGTTGTCATCGGGTGATCCCAACGCATAGGCATTGTCGAGCCCTGTTTCCTTCTGTGCCATATGCGCCCCCTTGATTGTCTGGGCTTCAGCCTACATCAGTTTGCCATGACCAAGACACTCCTCGTTTTCGGCTTCGGCTATTCGGCACAGGCACTGGCGCGCATTCTAATGCCGCGCGGCTGGCATGTGATTGGCACCACACGCGACGAGATCAAGGCGGGCGATCTGCTGAACGCAGGGATCGAGCCGCGTATCTGGCCGGGTGCCGCCATGGGTCCCGCGCTGAAGGCCGCGACACATGTGTTGATTTCGGCCGCGCCTGATGCAGAAGGTGATCCGGTTCTGGCCTTGTTGCAGGGCGAAATTGCCGCCCGCGCCACCCAATTCGCGTGGGTTGGCTATCTGTCCACCACGGGCGTCTATGGGGATAGCGCAGGCGGCTGGGTTGATGAAACCGCGCCGCTGAACCCCGCGACCGAGCGTGGGCGTGCGCGCGTGGCGGCCGAGACGGCGTGGCGGGCGATTGACGGGCTGCCATTGCATATCTTTCGGCTCGCGGGCATCTATGGGCCGGGGCGTGGACCGTTTGAAAAGGTTCGCCAAGGCACCGCGCGGCGCATCATCAAGCCGGGGCAGGTATTCAGCCGGACCCATGTCGAAGATATCGCGCAGGTTCTGGCCGCATCCATCGACCGCCCCAATCCCGGTGCTGCCTACAATGTCTGCGACGACGATCCGGCCCCGCCAGAAGCGGTCATCGCCTATGCGGCCGAGCTATTGGGTCTGCCCGTCCCGCCCCAAGAGGATTTTGCCACCGCCGAAATGACGCCAATGGCACGCAGTTTCTACGCCGAGTCCAAACGGGTGCGAAACGATCGCATCAAGGATGAACTGGGCGTCGTGCTGAAATACCCCGACTATCGTGCGGGGCTCAGGGCGCTCTTGGCCGACGAAGCGCGCGGCGGATAAGCCATTCGATTCCGGCAAAGGCCAACAGCCCGCCCATCGCAAAGACAAAGTTCGCCACATAGAACTGGGCACGACCCGTCAGTTCAAGGTTGTTGAGGAACCGGTAGGGCAGGCCAGAGGTTACGGTGCCAACCGGACTGCTGTTCAGAGGCCCGACAAACACCTCGATCCATGCCACATAGCTGCCGATGATCAGCGTCAGGAATGCCGCAGATGCCTTGAGCCGCCGGAAGGCGTGATGGATGAACAGGACGTCGATCCATTGCAGCAGCGGACCGCCGAGGTGGAGGTAATATTCCAGCCACCACTGCCCCAATTGGCCGTTGTCCGTGACGGACATCGGGTCAGCGAAGTAAAGCTTCCAGTAGAGGTAAACCACCATCAGGTTCAGCACCGCTACGGCGCTGACCATCCCATCCCACCGCCGGCCAGAGCGGGCCTGCGTCAGCGCGATCATGCGGCTGGCGGCAAAGAATGACCCGAAAAGGGCCCAGTAGGTCAGATAACGGAACGGCCCGCCAAACTCGCTATAATCCGAGACGATCAGGGTTCTGAGCGTGTAGAAGGCCGCCAGAAGAAAGACGATCCAGCGGTAAATGACGACCGTGCGGCTGTATTGGGTCACTGCGTGCCTCCCGATGTTTTCGGGAGAATGCGCAAAGAGGCGGCCGAGGTCCAGTCTGACGTTAGGCGCGTTTGTTCAGCGTGGTCACACCCAGAACATCCAACACCTTGGCCTCGATATTGGCGGCGTTGAGCCCTGCGATCTCATACATCTCGCGCGGGCTGGCTTGGTCGATAAAGACATCGGGCAACACCATCGAGCGGAACCGCAGCCCATGGTCGAACACGCCTTCATTGGCCAAAAGCTGGGCCACATGGCTGCCAAAGCCGCCAACAGCGCCTTCCTCGATAGTAATCAGCGCCTCATGGTCGCGGGCAAGCCGCAAGATCAGGTCACGGTCCAGAGGCTTGGCAAATCGCGCATCGGCGACGGTGGGGGTAATGCCCTTGCCAGCCAGCGACTCGCAGGCGGTCATGACCTCTTGCAGACGGGTGCCGAAGGAAAGGATGGCAACGCCCTTGCCCTCGCGGATCATGCGACCCTTGCCGATTTCCAGTGGCTGCGCGTCGGCCGGAATCTCGACCCCCACGCCTTCGCCACGGGGAAACCGGAACGCGATGGGCCCGCTGTCGTGCTGCGCGGCGGTGACGACCATGCGCACCAGCTCGGCCTCGTCAGCTGCGGCCATGACCACGAAACCGGGCAGATTGGCTAGAAAGCCCACGTCATAGGCGCCCGCGTGGGTCGCGCCATCAGCGCCCACCAGACCGGCGCGGTCGATGGCGAAACGCACAGGCAGGCGCTGGATGGCGACATCGTGGACAACCTGATCGTAACCACGTTGCAGAAAGGTCGAATAAATCGCGCAGAAGGGCCGCATACCTCCCGCGGCCAGTGCCGCGGCAAAGGTCACGGCGTGCTGTTCGGCAATGCCCACGTCAAAACAGCGGCTCGCGTAGCGTTCCATGAAACGGTTCAGGCCCGTTCCGTCCGGCATGGCGGCGGTGACCGCACAGATGCGCGGGTCGTGGGCCGCCTCTTTCAACAGCGCCTCGGCAAAGACCGAGGTATAGCTGGGCGCGTTCGAGGGCGCGGGTTTTTGCTTGCCGGTCAAGACGTCGAACTTGCCCGTCGCATGGCCACGGTCGCGCGCGTTTTCGGCGGGGGCATAGCCCTTGCCCTTGCGCGTGATGGCGTGGATCAGCATCGGGCCCGTCGCCCGCGATTTGACCGTCCGCAGCACCGCCAGCAACTGTTCCATGTCGTGGCCGTCGATGGGGCCGACATAGGAAAAGCCAAGTTCCTCGAACAGCGTGCCGCCGACGGTCATGTGTTTGAGCATGTCCTTGGCGCGCTTGGCGCCTTCGCGGAAGGGCTCGGGCAAGAGGCTGACCGCGCCCTTGGCGGCGGCCTTGAGTTCCTGAAACGGCTCGCCCGCGTAGAGGCGCGACAGGTAAGACGACATCGCGCCGACCGGTTCGGCAATCGACATCTCGTTGTCGTTGAGAATGACGAACATGCGCTTTTTCAGATGGCCTGCGTTGTTCATCGCCTCAAAGGCCTGACCGCCGCTCATCGCGCCATCGCCAATCACGGCAATCGCATCGCCCGCGCCGCCCGCGCACTGGCCGCCCAGATCGCGGGCCACGGCGAAACCGAGCGCGGCGCTGATCGAGGTCGAGCTATGCGCGGTGCCGAAGGGGTCATAGATGCTCTCGGACCGTTTGGTGAAACCCGACAGCCCGTCTTTCTGGCGCAGCGTGCGCATGCGGTCGCGGCGGCCCGTCAGGATCTTGTGCGGATAGGACTGGTGGCTGACGTCCCAGATGATCTTGTCTTTGGGCGCGTCAAACACCGCGTGCAGCGCCACGGTCATTTCCACGACGCCAAGCCCCGCGCCCAGATGGCCACCGGTTTCCGACACGGCCGAGATCGTCTCGGCCCGCAATTCATCCGCCAGACGACGCAACTCGACGTCCGACAGGCCCTTGATGTCGGACGGGCTCTGGATCTTGTCCAGAAGGGGGGTATGCGGTTTGTCGGTCATGGGCCTTGATCGGGTCTTAGTTCCTGCGGGCGATAACGAACCGCGCCGCATCCCGCAAGCAATCTGCCGCCGCACCATAGGGCGACAGTGCGTCGCAAGCCACATCAACCAGCGCCTTTGCGCGCATCCGCGCGGGTTCCAGACCCAAGAGCGAAACAAAGGTTGCCTTGCCCGCAGCGGCATCCTTGCCCACGGCCTTGCCAACTGTGGCGGCATCGCCCTCGATATCCAGAATGTCGTCCGCGATCTGGAAGGCGAGGCCCAGCGCATCGCCGTAAACCTGCATCGGGCCCTCGTCCTCGCCTGCCAGACGCGGGCCAGCGAGTGCCGACCACGTGATCAGCGCGCCGGTCTTGCCAGCCTGCAACGCCGTGATTTCATCAAGCGTCAGCGCGTGGCCCGCCGTTTCGGCCATGATATCCAGCGCCTGTCCGCGCACCATGCCACGCGCCCCTGCGGCCCGCGCCAGCGTGGTCGCCAGCCTTGCCCGCAGTTCGGCGGGGCCGACCTCGGGGCGTAGAACCAGTTCAAAAGCAAGGGTTTGCAGCGCGTCACCTGCCAAAACGGCGGTGGCCTCGTCCCATTTGCGATGCACGGTCGGTTGGCCACGGCGGAAATCATCATCGTCCATGCAAGGCAGATCATCATGGACCAGCGAATAGGCGTGCAGCGCCTCGATGGCGGCTGCGGGCCAGATCGCGGCATCGGGATGCACGCCATAAAGCCGCGCGCCCTCGATCACCAGAAACCCGCGCAGCGCCTTGCCGCCGCGGAGCGCGTGATCCATGGCGTCGATCAGCGGCAGGCGGCCCATGCCACCCGTCACCTCGGTCAATGCGGTCTGGGTGGCCTTGGCCGCGCGGGCCAGCGCGGTTTGAAAATCGTCAGGCATCGAAGGGCTTGGTGCCCGTGGCCTGCCCCGATTCGTTCATCGTGATCTGGGCGACCTTTTCTTCGGCCTCTTTCAGCTTGGCCTCGCAGCGCTTTTTCAACGCCGCCCCGCGTTCGTAGAGGCGGATCGATTCGTCCAGCGCGACCTCGCCATGCTCCAGACGCCCGACCAGTGACTCGAGTTCCTTGATTGCTTCTTCAAAGCTCATCTCTTCGACGGGTTTGTCGGTCATTGGCCTCTTTCCTTCAGAACGCTTACATGCGCCGCCGCACTATCGGCCAGCGCCACCAGATCATAACCACCTTCGAGCGCGGATACCACGCGCCCTTTGGCGTGTTTGTCCGCAAGATCGCAGATACGCCCCGTGATCCATGCGAAATCCTCTGTCTCGAGGTTCACGCTGGCCAGCGGGTCGCGACGATGGGCGTCAAAACCCGCCGAAATCAGGATCAGGTCGGGCTTGTGCGCCTCGACCCGCGGGAAAACCACCTCATCCCAGATCCGGCGGAATTCCGGCCCTTCGGTCCCTGAACGCAGCGGCACATTCAGGCAATTGCCCGCCGCGCCGACCTCGTCTGGATAACCCGTGCCGGGGTAGAGCGGCATTTCGTGGCTGGAACAGAACAGGATGCGCGGGTCGTCTTGCACCAGATCCTGCGTGCCGTTGCCGTGGTGGACATCGAAATCAAGGATCGCGATGCGGTTCAAACCGTGATGGTCCAAGGCATGTTTCGCGCCGATTGCGACGTTTCCGAACAGACAGAACCCCATCGCGGTTTCACGTTCGGCGTGGTGACCCGGCGGGCGGATGGCGGCAAAGGCATTGGCCGCGCGCCCCTCGATCACCAGATCGACGCCGCGCACCACCGCGCCCACGGCGCGAAAGGCCGCTGCCAACGAACCGGGTGACATGAACGTATCGGGGTCCAGCCTGCGATTGCCGCGCTCGGGTGCGGCGCGGCGGATGCTGTCGAGATGTGCCTTGGGGTGGGCGCGCAAAATGTCGCCGTCCGCGGCAAAGGGGGCCTTGATTGTCTCTAGCGCCAGCGGCTCTAGCGCGGCGAGAACCGCATCTAGCCGCGCCACCTGCTCGGCATGGCCGGGCGGGTTCACATGGGTGGAACAATCGGGGTGCGTCAGGACAATGGTGGCCATGGTTCAGTCCGGTTGCAGCATATAACCCTCGCCACGGACCGTCTGCAGATAGCGCGGTTCCTTGGGGTCGGGTTCGATCTTGCGGCGCAGGCGCGTGATCTGGACGTCTACGGCGCGTTCCTGCGTCTGGCCGCCCGCGCGGCCCAATTCCTCGACCAGCCTTGTGCGGCTGACGGGCACGCCGGGCTCGGCGGTGAATATCCGCATCAATTGCACCTCGGTC
>JAHEBS010000142.1 GCA_024642145.1 Marivivens sp. | reverse complement strand
GCAATGATTGTGTCTTTACCGATTGGAGCGGGCGATGAGATTCGAACTCACGACCCTAACCTTGGCAAGGTTATGCTCTACCCCTGAGCTACGCCCGCACTCCGTTTCGGTGAGGGGTGATGTATGAAGATCGGCGCTCCGCTGCAAGGGAAAAATGCGCCACCCGGCAAAAATTCGTGCAGCCTGCCGTCCCGCCCGTCCGCTATCCCCAGACCGGCAAGGCCAGAACCGCGCCAATCCCCAGGGCCGAGAAAGTCAGCACCATCCCCAGCGGTCGCAGCACCCCCGCGCGCACTCCGTTCAGCGCCAGCGCATGTGCCAGGCGACCGGCCGTCAGGCAAATCCCGACCAGATGCACGCCCCAGATCGGGGCCAGCCCCATCTCGGCCAGCATCATCAGAACCAGCGCCAGCGGAACATATTCGGCAAAATTGCCATGCGCCCGGATTCGCGCCATCAGGGCGGCGTCGTTCCCGTCGCCCAGCGACACATCCGCCGCCACGCGCCGCAGCACGACCCGCGCCGACAGCGCCAGATACAGTGCCGTCAGCACGGCGGCATAGACAGGCGTCACGATCAGTCCCATCCGCTACACCCTCCGCTTCGCCCACGCCGTCATTCCAGCTCCACCAGCAGATCCTTGGCGTCGATCTGGCTGCCGGGCTGCACATGCACCGCCGTCACCACCGCCGCCCGGTCGGCATGGATGCCGGTTTCCATCTTCATCGCCTCGATGGTCAGGAGCAGATCACCCGCATTGACCTTTTGGCCGACAGTGACGCCCACGCTGGCAATGGCCCCCGGCATCGGCGCGCCGATATGGTTGGGATCGCCATCCTTGGCCTTGGGTTTGGCGGCGGTCTTAGCCTTGATTGCGCGGTTCGGCACGCGGATCACCCGGGGCTGGCCGTTGAGTTCAAAGAATACGCGCACCTCGCCGTCATCGGTTGTCTCGCCCACGGCCTGAAGGCGCACTTCCAGCGTCTTTCCGGGGTCAATCTCGGCGGTGATTTCCTCGCCCGGTTCCATGCCATAAAAGAAGGTGCGGGTTGGCAGCGTGCGGACCGGGCCATAGGTGCGGTGACGCGTGCGGTAATCCATGAACACCTTGGGGTACATCAGGTAGCCGTTCAAGTCCTCGTCATCGACGGTTTCCTCATCCGCTTCTTCGGCCTCGGCGGCCAGATCGGCGGCGAGTTTCGCGCGCGCCGCGTCCAGATCAACGGGCGGCAGATGCGCGCCGGGGCGGTCTGTCTGCGGCTTTTCGCCTTTCAGAACCTTTTTCAGGATCCCGTCGGGCCAGCCGCCCGAGGGCTGCCCCAGATTGCCGCGCATCATGTCGACAACGCTTTCAGGGAAGGCCACGTCGATCTTGGGGTCTTCGACCTCCGCGCGGGTCAGGTTTTGCGCGACCATCATCAGCGCCATGTCGCCCACGACCTTGGAACTGGGGGTCACCTTGACGATATCGTCGAACATCTGGTTCACATCGGCATAGGTTTGCGCCACCTCATGCCAGCGATCCTCCAGCCCGAGGGACCGTGCCTGCGCCTTGAGGTTGGTGAACTGACCGCCCGGCATTTCGTGCAGGTAAACCTCCGACGCGGGGGCTTGCAGACCGGATTCGAATGCGGCGTAATGAGCGCGAACCGCCTCCCAGTAGTTGGAGATTTCGCGGATTGCCCCGATATCAAGTCCGGTGTCGCGGTCGGTATGGGCCAGCGCCTCCACCACCGTGCCAAGCGTCGCCTGGCTCGTGTTGCCCGAAAGCGCATCCATTGCGCAATCGACCGCATCAACGCCCGCCTCTGCCGCGGCAAGGATCGAGGCGCAGGCGATGCCCGCCGTGTCATGCGTGTGGAAATGGATGGGCAAGCCCACCTCTTCCTTCAGCGCCTTGACAAGCGCCTTGGCGGCGGCGGGTTTCAAGAGCCCCGCCATATCCTTCAGCCCCAGCACATGCGCGCCGGCGGCTTTCAGATCCTTGCCCATGGTGGTGTAGTATTTCAGGTTATATTTGGCGCGGTCGGGGTTCAGCAGATCGCCGGTATAGCAGATCGTGCCTTCGCAGACCCTGTTGGCCTCCACCACCGCATCCATCGCCACGCGCATGTTCTCGACCCAGTTCAGGCTGTCGAAGACGCGAAACACATCAACGCCGGTTTCTGCGGCCTGTTTGACGAAGGACTGCACGACGTTGTCGGGGTAGTTGGTGTAGCCGACCCCGTTGGAGGCGCGCAGAAGCATTTGCGTCATCACGTTGGGCAGGGCCGCGCGGATGTCGCGCAGGCGCTGCCAGGGGCATTCCTGCAAGAACCGATAGGCCACATCGAACGTGGCCCCGCCCCAGCATTCCAGGCTGAAAAGCCCGCCCAGATTGGCGGCATAGGCGGGTGTCACGCGGATCATGTCGAGCGAGCGCATGCGGGTCGCCAGCAAGGATTGGTGCCCGTCGCGCATGGTTGTATCGGTGATCAAAAGCCGGGTCTGGGCGCGCATCCAGTCGGCCACGGCCTGCGGACCCTTCTGCTCCAGCAGGTTGCGCGTGCCCATGGGCGGCTCACCGCGTTTGGCGGGTGCTTTGGGTTCGCGGATTTCGGTCATCGGAATGGGGCGGCCCGCGGTTTCGGGGTGCCCGTTTACCGTGATGTCGGCAATATAGGTCAGGATCTTTGTCGCCCGGTCGCGGCGCTTCTTGAACGTGAACAGCTCCGGCGTCGTGTCGATGAATTTGGTGGTGTAGGTGTTGTCCAGAAACGTCGGGTGCTTCAGCAGGTTTTCGACAAAGGCGATGTTGGTCGAAACCCCGCGAATGCGGAATTCGCGCAGCGCACGGTCCATCCGAGCGATGGCCTTTTCGGGGGTCTGCGCCCAGGCGGTGACCTTCACCAGCAGACTGTCGTAATAGCGCGTGATGACACCGCCCGCATAGGCCGTGCCGCCATCAAGCCGGATGCCCATGCCTGTGGCTGACCGATAAGCAGTCAGGCGGCCATAGTCGGGGATGAAATTGTTCTGCGGGTCTTCAGTGGTGACGCGGCACTGCAACGCGTGGCCCGAGAGGGTGATATCGGCTTGCGATGCGGCCCCGGTCGCCTCGGCCAGTGTCTTGCCTTCGGCAATCCGGATTTGCGCCTGAACGATGTCGATGCCGGTCACTTCCTCGGTCACCGTATGTTCGACCTGCACACGGGGGTTCACCTCGATGAAATAGAATTTCTCATCATCCATATCCATCAGGAACTCGACCGTGCCCGCGCATTCATAGCCGACATGGGCACAGATGCGGCGACCCAATTCGCAAACCTCGGCGCGCTGTTCTTCGGTCAGATAGGGGGCGGGGGCGCGCTCCACCACTTTCTGGTTGCGGCGCTGGACCGAACAGTCCCTCTCGAACAGGTGGTAAATCTCGCCATGTTTGTCGCCAAGGATCTGCACTTCGACATGGCGCGCGCGCTGAATCATCTTTTCCAGATATCCCTCGCCATTGCCGAATGCCGCTTCCGCCTCGCGCCGCCCTTCGCGCACCTTGTCTTCCAGTTCCTTCTCGGCCAGAATCGGGCGCATCCCCCGCCCGCCACCGCCCCAGGATGCCTTGAGCATCAAGGGATAACCGACTTCGGCGGCTTCCTTCTTGATCGCCTTCATGTCGTCGCCCAGCACTTCGGTTGCAGGGATCACCGGAACGCCCGCCTCCACCGCGACACGGCGCGCCGATGCCTTGTCGCCAAGGGCACGCATGGTTTCGGCCTTTGGCCCGATAAAGGTGATGCCCGCCGCGTCGCAGGCTTCGACAAAATCGGGGTTTTCCGACAAGAGGCCATAGCCGGGATGGATCGCATCGGCCCCCGACATCTTGGCCACGCGGATGATCTCGGGGATGCTCAGATAGGCCCCGACGGGCGACAGGCCTTCGCCGATCCGGTAGGCCTCATCCGCCTTGAAGCGGTGCAGGCCCAGCTTGTCTTCCTCGGCGTAAACCGCAACGGTCTTTTTGCCCATCTCGTTGGCGGCGCGCATCACGCGGATGGCAATTTCACCCCGGTTGGCAATCAGGATCTTGCGGAATTCGGCCATGCGTAACGCTCCCCGGTGGTAATTTCTGGCCTCACTGTAGGCGTGCTGCACCGCAGCGCAATACCCGCCGAGGCGGATCGGGAAACATTTGTGCAGGAATTGAGAAAGAGGGGTGCCGAATGCCGCCGCTTATTCGCCCTTGGGCGCGATCCGGCTGGTCAATTGCACTTCGCGCAGCATGAGCGCAAAGACGAATGCCACCACCGCCATGCCTGCCACGATCCAGAAAATCGGATGAATGGCATAAACGATGGCGGTCGCCACCTCGTCCCGCTTGTCTTGCGGCAGGCGGGCAATCAGTTGCGGGCCGATCTCGCCGCCCAACCTTGCTGCGTCGGCGCCAAGGCTGGCTGCCATGCGCGCGGCGAACATCGCACCGAACACCGCCACGGCCAGCGACCCGCCGATCTGGCGGAACATGACGCCCGCTGCGGTTGCCGTTCCCAACTGTTCGCGCGGAACCGCGTTTTGAACGGCTGTGGTCACCACCGGGAAAATGCAGCCCAATCCCAGACCCAGCGCGGCGATGTAGGCGCCAAACAGTAGGGTACTCGTCTCGGCCTTGATGGTGGACAGCAGCATTGCGCCCAGCATGATCAAAATCGTGCCTGCCATGGGCAACAGACGGTAGCGCCCGGTTCTGCCCATGTAGCGCCCGGCGATATTGGCGGCAATCACGATGCCAAGCGTCATCGGAACCAGTGTCAGCCCCGAAATCGTGGGGGTGATGCCCTTGGCGATTTGCAGGTAAAGCGGCAGAAAGGTGACCGCCCCGAACAGGCTAGCGCCCGAGACAAAGCCGATCAGGCTTGTCATGACAAACACGTTCTGGGTGAAAAGCGACAAGGGCAGGATCGGTTCGGCGGCGCGCCGTTCGATCAGCACGAAACTTGTGAGCGACACCACGCACAGGGCGATCAGCCCCAGCGCCTGCACACTATCCCATGGCAGGCTGCGCCCGCCCAGGCTCGTCACAAGGGTCAGGCTGGCAAGGGCCAGCGACAGCGCGATTGCGCCCAGCCAGTCAATCCTGTGCGATGCGCGTTTGCCTTTCGGTGCGAAACTTGCGGCGAACCCTGCCACTGCCAAGGCGCCCAGAGGCAGGTTGATGAAGAAGATCCAGTGCCAGCTGAACGCCTCCACAAACCAGCCGCCCAGAAGTGGGCCAAGCACGGAAGAAAGCGAGAAGACAGCCGCGAAAACGCCCTGCACCTTGCCCCGGTCACGCGGCGAGATCACATCACCCACCACTGAAAGGGCCAGCACGAAAAGCCCGCCACCGCCAAGGCCCTGCAGCGCGCGGGAGGCAATCAGAAACTCCATGGAGCCGGCAATACCGCAGAGCGTGGAACCCGTCAGAAACAACCCGACCGAGATGAAAACCATCAGGCGGCGTCCGTAAAGATCGCCGAGCTTGCCATAAAGCGGCGCGGCGACGGTGGAGGCGAGGATATAGGCGGTCACCACCCATGACAGGTGATCCAGCCCGCCCAGATCGGCCACGATGGTTGGCAAAGCGGTTGAAACGATGGTCTGATCCAGCGCCGCCAGCAGCAACAGAACACCGATGGAGGCCACGACCAGCCGGATGGACCCGGTTGCCGGTTGCTGGCCGATGGCCGCGTCTGATGGGGTGGGGGTGGCCATGGGCGGTGTCTCCGTTCGGCGCGGTCAATTGCGGGGCGGCTTATCAGGGAGTATGGGGCGAAAAATAATATGTCAATGGCACATAATTGCGATCAGCATATTCTTGACAATCTCAGATGTCTTGCGCAAATGAGCGTCATGACCCGCAACAACCCCATCGCAAAAGGCCCCTTCCCGCATTTGCATGACGGGTTGTCGGACCGGTTGGCAGCGCTTGGCATGTCAGCGAGTGGCAGGCAGGCGCTGCTTGATCTGGACGCGGCCCTGTTCGTCTGGCACCGCTTGGCCGCGCGGGGCGAGGTGCCGCGCAAATTGCTGGCCGAGATCGGTATTGATCTGGAACTTTCGCAGTTTCACAGCCTGACCGCGATACTGCGCATTCAGAACGGTGTGGGCCGTGACCATCCCGAACCCGCAACCATCGGGCTTCTGGCCGAGGAGTTGACGCTGGACCCGTCGCGCGCCAGCCGCATCGCGTCGGACCTGATTGCCGCGGGCTATCTGCGGCGCGAGGCGGCACAGGATGACGGGCGCAAATCCGTACTGGTGCTGACCGGAAAGGCGCAACGCATCTTCATGGCGTTTCGCGACTTGCGCTTTGAAAAGGTTCTGGAAATCTTTGAAGGCTGGACCGATGAAGAGGTCACGCAGTTTTCCGGCCTGTTCATTCGTTATGTCGAACGGCTGCGTGACGTGTTTCAGGCAGATCGGTGACGCGCCGTGACTTTCGGCGAAAATGCGAACAATCGCAGAACACCGCTTTTCCTCGGGCGCAAAGCGCGCTAGGTTTGTCGGATGAATCGAGAGGATGAACAGGACGCCTTTGAGGCTGCGGTGCCCCTGTCGCAACGCGCCATGGCCGCGCGGCCGGCTGCGCCACATGACTATCTAGCCGATTTGAACCCAGCCCAAAGAAATGCAGTTATGGCTCTGGATGGGCCAGTTCTGATGCTTGCCGGGGCGGGTACTGGAAAGACCAAGGCGTTAATGGCGCGAGTTGCACACTTGTACTGGAAAAAAGGTGTTGATCCACGCAACATTCTTGCCGTTACGTTTACAAACAAAGCCGCAAAGGAAATGAAGGACAGGCTGGCAAAAACGCCCTTTGCCGTCGACAAACCGATCCGATGGATGGGCACGTTCCATTCCATCTCGGCCAAGATCCTGCGGCGTCATGCCGAATTGGTGGGGCTGAAATCCAACTTCACCATTCTGGACACGGATGATCAGTTGCGCCTGTTGAAGCAACTGATCGCCGCCAGCAATATTGACGAAAAACGCTGGCCCGCGCGCCTGTTGGCGGGGGTGATTGATGCCTGGAAAAACCGCGCCTGGACACCGGAAAAGGTGCCGTCGG
>JAHEBS010000014.1 GCA_024642145.1 Marivivens sp. | reverse complement strand
CGCTGCCGTCGTCAGACCCGTTATCGACGATCAGAAAATGCCCGATGCCCAGCTTGCGGTAATGATCCATGAAATGCGGCAAGCGCTGCATTTCGTTGCGCATGGTGCAAAAAAGCAGGGACTGTTCAGACGAAATCGCGCCCGTTCGGTCAGAGGTCGGTCTAAGTTGCCGACGCTTGCGCAATGCGCGCAACAACAGACGTCGCCGCCGCCACCGCAGGCGATAAGCCAAGGCCAGCCGATGCCAGCCACCGCCCCCGGAGGGCGGTTCATTTGCGGTAATTGTTGTGTCCGTTCCAGCGCCAGGCATCGGCAATCATCTGCGACAGGGTCGAGTTCACGGGCTCCCAGCCCAGTTCTACCTTGGCACGTTGGCTGCCCGACACAAGCTTTGCCGCGTCACCGGCGCGCCGCGCACCCTCGATAATCGGGACATCACGGTTAGTCACAGCGGCCGAAGCGGCAATAACCTCGCGCACCGAAAAGCCGTGACCGGTGCCCAGATTGAACACCCTGCTCTTTTTGCCGGACTCAAGCCAACGCAATCCGCTGACATGCGCCTGAACCAGATCCATCACATGCACATAGTCGCGGATCCCCGTGCCATCTGGCGTCGCATAGTCGCTGCCAAAGACGGTCAGCGCAGGGCGTTTGCCCTCAATCGCCTCAAGCATGAGCGGAATGAGATGGGTTTCCTGACGATGGGCCTCGCCCACCTCGGCATCGGGGTCGGCACCCGCCACATTGAAATAGCGAAAGATCACCGACCGCAGGCCATGCGCGATGCCGAACTGGCCCAGCATTTCCTCGACCGCGCGCTTTGAGGCGCCATAGGCGTTGATCGGCATCTGCGCGGTGTCTTCGTCCAGCACCACCCCGTCCTGATCGCCATAGGTGGCGCAGGTCGAGGAAAACACCATGTTCAGACACTGGTTTCGCACCATCGCCTGCAAAAGCGACAGCGATCCGCCAACGTTGTTCTTCCAATACAGACCCGGATTCTGGACGCTCTCGCCCACAAGGCTCAGGGCCGCGAAATGCATGACCGCAAGGGGTTCATACCGCGCGAACACCTCATCCAGACGGGCGGCATCATGTAGATCGCCACGCTCGAACGGGCCGAATTTGACCGCGTCCTCCCACCCCGTGACCAAGCTGTCATAGGTAACCGGCACATAGCCTGCGCGGGCCAGAACCTTGCAGGCGTGCGACCCGATATAGCCCGCGCCGCCCGTGACCAGAACCGTCTTTGACATAGCTATTCCGCCGCTTTGCGCTGCGCGATCAGGCCATCAAGGTAGCGACCAAACTCGTCACGCAGATCGGGGCGTTGCAGCGCAAAAGCCACCGTTGCCTGCAAAAAGCCCGCCTTGGACCCGCAGTCATAGCGCGTGCCCTCAAACCGGTAGCCGAAAACCTTGCCGCCCTTGTCCATTTCGGCTGCGATCGCATCGGTCAATTGCAGCTCGCCTCCGCTACCCGCGCGGATCTCGCTCAGGTTATCCATGACCCGAGGGCTCAGGATATAGCGACCGATCACCGCAAGGTTTGACGGCGCTTCACCGGCCTTGGGTTTTTCGACCATGCCCTTGACCTGCACCAGCCGGCCATCTTCCGACGCGACATCCAGCACACCGTAGGAACTGGTCTTGTCTTCGGGCACCTGCATGGTCGCCACAACGCACCCGCCGGTTTCCTGATGCGCCTCGACCATCTGTTCCAGACAAGGCTTTTCAGCGGCGATCACGTCGTCAGGCAGAATGACCGCAAAGGGTTCGTTGGACAAAAGCCTGCGGGCGCACCAGACCGCGTGGCCCAGACCCATGGCGCGGTGCTGCCGAAGATAGGCGATCGCGCCGCTGTCCATATTGGTGTTCTTGAGAACCTCGAGCAGCTCATCCTTGCCGGCGCGGCGCAACGTCGCTTCAAGCTCGGGCGCCACATCGAAATAGTCCTCAAGCGCCGACTTTCCGCGCGCCGTGACAAAGATAAAGTCCTTGATACCCGCCGAACGCGCCTCGTCGATGGCGTATTGGATCAGCGGTTTGTCAACGAGCGTCAAGATTTCCTTGGGGATCGATTTGGTGGCTGGCAAAAACCTTGTGCCAAGACCCGCGACCGGAAAAATCGCCTTTGTGACCCGTTTCTTCATCGCCCGTCGATCCTCGAACCCGTTATGACTGTGCCCAGCTTGCCGCCGGTTCTTTGTTTGACACTAAATTGCCCGAAACATGAAATCCAGCAGTGACGTCGGGCCGCGCCCTCAGGGCAGCTGCATTTCTTTCAGCATCTGTTCGATACGTGGCACATCCGAGGGGTTGTTCAACTCCCAGAACTGTCGCCCGCGCGCCTCGACCTCGACGCAGAGAACCGGCACGCCGCGCTCTAGAAACCGCAGTTGCTCCAGCCCCTCCAGTTTTTCAAGCGGCCCCGTCGCCCAGCGCGGATAGGCCGCCAGCGCCGAGGGGCGATAGGCATAGACGCCCACGTGGTGGAAAACCGGCGTGGGATCATCGTCGCCAAAGATCTGGCCTGTATAGGGAATGACCTCTTTCGAGAAATAGAGCGCCTGCTTTTCCACGCCGAAAACCGCCGTGGTGCCCCCGACGCGACCTGCACGCCGGTCCTCAAGAAACCCGTTCAGCGCGCGCCCCTCGGTGCGCAGAACCGGAGTCGCCACCTCGGCCGCCGGATGGGCCGCAAGGCCCGCGATCAGGTCTTCGACAAACCAGTGCGGCGTCAGCGGGGCGTCGCCTTGCAGGTTGACGACGATCTCGTAACCGCCTCCCAGATTGTCATAGGCCTCGGCGCAACGCTCGGTGCCGTTTTGGCAGTCGGACGAGGTCATCACCACTTCGGCGCCAAAACGCACGGCGGCTTGGCGGATCTGCTCGTCATCCGTTGCCACAACCACGCGGTCCACGCCCTTGACCGCGCGCGCCGCCTCCCAACTGCGCCGGATCAGGCTCTGGGCCACGCCCGTCGCGCCCGTCAACTCGACCAACGGCTTGCCAGGGTAGCGGGTCGAGGCATAGCGGGCTGGAATGACGATCAACACAGACATGGCTCAGGCCCCTTTCAGTTCGACGCCCGGCGCATAGGCGATAAAGAACGGGTTGGCGAAGCCCGATTTGCCGTAGCCCAGCGGCGTCAGATCGTCGAACCGCACGACATGCCCACCGGCGCCTGCCAGAACCGCATGACCCGCCGCCGTGTCCCATTCCATCGTGCGTCCCAGCCGCGGGTAAAGATCGGCCTCACCCGCCGCCACCAGACAGAACTTGAGCGAGGAACCCGCGCTCGTCATGTCGGTCACGGCATATTGATTGATGTAGTCATCCGTCGCCTGATCGCGATGCGACTTGGACGCCACCACGATCAACCCGCCATTATCGGGGCTGCGCACGCGCATCGGACGCACGGGGCCCGCCGCTTCTTTGGCGAAGGCGCCAGTTTCCTCGACCGCCACGCCTGCCGCGTCAGTGTAGAAAAGCCGCCCCTTGGCCGGTGCATAGACAACGCCGCGCACCGGAACGCCGGCCTCGACATAGGCGATATTCACCGTGAAATCGCCGCGCCGCTGCACAAATTCCTTAGTGCCATCAAGGGGATCGACGATCAGAAAGGTCGACACCTCCAGATCATGCGATCCGGCCTGTTCCTCGGTCACCAAGGCCAATTCGGGAAAAGCAGCGCGCAGACCCGCCGAAATCAGCGCGTCGGCCGCCTCGTCAGCCTCGGTCACAGGGCTTGCGTCACTTTTCGATCGGACCTCGAAATCGGGCGCGGCGTAGATCTCCATAATCAGATCGCCAGCCTCGAGCGCCAACCGGCGCATCTCGACCGTAAGCCGTTCAAAGTCCATGCTACTCTCCCGTTAACGTTCTTGCGGCATTTCTTGTCATAAGACACCGCGGCCCTTATGCTGGCTCACCAAGGGATCGGCAAGAATTTCGTCTTACAAAGGCCGTGATAACCCGGACCAGAGCATGTTTCAAAAAGCGGTACCCCAGTCTTCGTTCGGCGCGATCGTCAATGTGATCGAGCTGACCTATCACGCCACGGTGCGTGAGGTGCGTCGCTCGCATGGCAACGCGCTGATGGGTCTGTTCATGAACATCTTCCAGACGGTCGTCATGGTAGGCGGGCTTTACGCCATGCTCAAATTGTTCAACCGCTTCGGGTCGACGATCCATGGCGACTACCTGCTTTACGTGATGAGCGGGATCTTTCTGTTCATGGCCCAAAACAAAACCATGGGCGCCGTGGTCCAGTCAGACGCAACCACGGCCATGATGCGTCACGCCCCGTTGAACTCTTTGGTGACGATCAGTGCGGCGGCGCTTTCGGCCCTTTATCTACAGGTGCTGTCGGGCGTCGTGATCCTGTCTTTCTATCACGTGCTCTACAAACCGATCGAGATCGACAACCCCGCGGGCATGATGGGGATGATCATGGGGGCGTGGTTTATCGGCATAGGTGTTGGCATGGTCTTTCTGGCGATCAAACCATGGTCGCCGGACGCCTCGCGCATCCTGACAACCATCTATGGCCGCGCAAACATGATCTTTTCGGGCAAGATGTTTCTCGCCAACAGCCTGCCACATCACCTGCGCAAATATTTCGACTGGAACCCGCTGTTTCATGCCATCGACCAGCTGCGCGGCTATGTGTTCATCAACTACAACCCGCATTTCACGTCGCCCTATTACCCCTACAAGATCGCGGCCATGCTGATCGTGATCGGCATGATGGGCGAGTTCTACACCCGCAGACGTGCCTCGCTGTCTTGGGACGCCAAGCGTTGAGGCGGCTCGCGCTGGCCTTGACCCTGCTTGTCATCCCCGGATCGCTGGCTGCATGGCCGATGTTCCATGATGTCACGGGCCTTCAGCCCGGCGACCATCTGAACATCCGCGCCGCGCCTTCGGCTGATGCCGATATCGTCGGCACGCTCGCACCCGATGCTGTCGATGTGGAAGTCACCGCCACCCAAGGCAATTGGGCGCGGATCAACAATGGCGAGGGCGCGGGCTGGGTCGCAATGCGCTATCTGACAGCGGCAGCCGAGGCCCCGACCTTGGGCGCGATCGCCTGTTTCGGAACCGAACCCTTCTGGTCGCTCGATGTCGGCAACGACGGCACCCTGCATTTCACCGATGCCGAAGGCACCGACCTGAAAGATGCTGCCGGACCGCCGGTTTTCGCGGCGGGCCGAAATGATACCGCCGCACGTATCGCGCCAACGATGTCTCTGGTGATCGAAGCGCGCGAATGCAGCGACGGCATGTCCGACCGCCGCTACGGAATCGCGGCCCAGCTTCTGCGCGATGACCCCACCGCGCCGCTGCTGACAGGCTGTTGCGCGTTGGTGGCCCCCTGATTTCTTCTGACACCAAATACCTCGGGGGGGGTCGCGTCAGCGACGGGGGCAGAGCCCCCTATGCAGCGCCAGAGTTGCCAACCACGCGCTGAATCCACGCACAAAGCGATTTCATCCTGTTTTACTGCGCGTTTTGAAGTCAAACACCCGTTGCAGCGCCCAAGACTGCTCCCTATATACCCCCTGATCCGCGGCGGGGCCGCAAGCTCCCGTCGCATGCATCCTGATGGCACGGATGCCGCAAACCGGGTTCGTGCCGCTCAAACCGCCTGAATGAAGAGGGATTTGAAAATGGGAAAAGTTATCGGGATTGACCTCGGTACCACCAACTCCTGCGTCGCCATCATGGATGGCGCCAAACCGCGCGTTATCGAGAATTCGGAAGGCGCACGCACCACCCCGTCGATCGTTGCTTTCACCGAGGCCGAACGCCTCGTTGGCCAGCCTGCCAAGCGTCAGGCCGTGACCAACTCTGAAAACACGATCTTCGCGGTCAAGCGCCTGATCGGCCGCCGCACCACCGATGCCGAAGTGGAAAAGGACAAGAAGCTTGTTCCCTACCACATCGTCGACGGCGGCAATGGCGATGCATGGGTCGAAGTGCGCGGCGAAAACTATTCGCCCTCGCAGATTTCGGCTTTCATCCTGCAAAAGATGAAAGAGACGGCCGAAAGCTATCTCGGCGAGACCGTGACGCAGGCCGTGATCACCGTTCCGGCCTATTTCAACGACGCCCAGCGTCAGGCCACCAAGGACGCGGGCAAGATCGCCGGTCTCGAGGTTCTGCGTATCATCAACGAACCCACCGCCGCTGCGCTGGCCTATGGCCTCGACAAGAAAGAAACCCGCACCATCGCCGTTTATGACCTTGGCGGCGGCACCTTTGACGTGACCATCCTTGAAATCGACGACGGTCTGTTCGAGGTCAAATCGACCAACGGCGACACCTTCCTCGGTGGCGAAGACTTTGACATGCGTATCGTCAGCTACCTTGCCGACGAGTTCAAAAAAGAACACGCCGTCGATCTGACCAAGGACAAGATGGCGCTGCAGCGTCTCAAGGAAGCCGCTGAAAAGGCCAAGATCGAGCTGTCGTCCTCGACGCAGACCGAGATCAACCAGCCCTTCATCTCGATGGGTGCCAACGGCCAGCCCCTGCACCTTGTGATGAAGCTGACCCGCGCCAAGCTGGAAAGCCTTGTGGACGACCTGATCAAAAAGTCGATCAAGCCCTGCAAGGACGCGCTCAAGGACGCCGGTCTCAGCTTCTCGGACATCGACGAGGTCGTTCTGGTCGGCGGCATGACCCGCATGCCGCGCGTCATCGAAGAGGTCACCAAGCTTTTCGGCAAGGAACCCCACAAGGGCGTGAACCCTGACGAAGTCGTTGCCGCCGGCGCCGCCATTCAGGCTGGCGTTCTGCAGGGCGACGTCAAGGACGTGGTTCTGTTGGACGTGACCCCGCTGTCGCTGGGTATCGAGACGCTGGGTGGCGTGTTCACCCGTCTGATCGACCGCAACACCACGATCCCGACCAAAAAGAGCCAAGTCTTCTCGACCGCCGAGGACAACCAGAACGCCGTGACCATCCGCGTGTTCCAAGGCGAGCGTGAAATGGCGGCGGACAACAAGCTCCTCGGTCAGTTCAACCTCGAAAACATCCCGCCGGCTCCGCGCGGTATGCCCCAGATCGAGGTGACCTTCGACATCGACGCCAACGGCATTGTCTCGGTTTCGGCCAAGGACAAGGGCACCGGCAAAGAGCAGAAGATCACGATTCAGGCGTCGGGCGGTCTGTCGGATGCGGATATCGAAAAGATGGTCCGCGACGCCGAAGAAAACGCCGAGGCCGACAAGCAGCGTCGTGAACTGGTCGAAGCCCGCAACCAAGGCGAAAGCCTGATCCACTCGACCGAAAAGTCGATCAAGGATCACGGCGACAAGGTTGATCCCTCGACCATCGAGGCGATCGAGCTGGCCATGGCGGCGCTCAAGGACGAACTCGACGGCGACAACGTCGGCAAGATCAAGTCCGGTATCCAGAACGTCACCGAAGCCGCGATGCGGCTGGGCGAGGCCATCTACAAGGCCAGCCAAGAAGAGGGTGGCGATGATGGCGAACCCGCTTCGCGCGGTGGTTCGGCCGAGGATGACATCCTCGACGCCGACTTCGAAGATCTTGGGGACGACAAGCGTGGCCGCTAAGGGTCACAAGTAAACCAAAGCAGACCGGCCCGGACCATCGGGCCGGTCTTGTTCTTGGCGAGGGAATAGCCGGACATGTCGAAGCGCGACTATTACGAAACGCTTGGTATCTCGAAGGGCGCTACCGCCGACGAGATCAAAAAGGCCTATCGGGCCAAGGCCAAAGAGCTGCACCCCGATCGCAATGCCGACAATCCCAACGCCGAGTCGCAATTCAAAGAAGTGAACGAGGCCTACGAGGTCCTCAAGGACGCCGACAAAAAGGCGGCTTATGACCGTTTCGGCCACGCGGCCTTCGAAGGCGGCATGGGTGGACGACCCGGCGGCGCAGGCGGCTTCCGCCCCGGCAACGGCGACTTTGCCAGCGCCTTTTCCGATGTATTCGATGATCTCTTTGGCGATTTCATGGGTGGCCGTGGTGGTCAGGGTGGCCGTAACCGCGCGACCCGTGGCAACGACCTGCGCTATAACCTGCGCATCAGCCTCGAAGAGGCCTATCAGGGTCTGCAAAAGACGGTCAACGTGCCGACCGCCGTGACCTGTTCCTCGTGCAAGGGTTCGGGCGCCGAGGGCGGATCGGAACCCGTTACCTGCCCCACCTGCTCGGGTATGGGCAAGGTGCGTGCGCAGCAGGGCTTTTTCACCGTCGAACGCACCTGCCCCACCTGCAACGGCATGGGTCAAACGATCAAGAACCCCTGCCAATCCTGCCATGGCGCGGGCCGCGTCGAAAAAGAGCGCAGCCTTGCGGTGAACATTCCTGCCGGCGTTGAAACCGGCACGCGGATCCGGTTGGCGGGCGAGGGCGAGGCCGGTCTGCGCGGCGGCCCGACGGGTGATCTCTACATCTTTATCGAGGTCTCCAAGCACAAGATATTCGAGCGCGACGGCAACACGCTGTTCTGCCACGTGCCGGTTTCGATGGCCACGGCGGCCATGGGCGGCGATATCGAGGTGCCCACGCTTGACGGTGGCCGCGCCCGCGTGAAAGTGCCCGAAGGCAGCCAGTCTGGCCGCCAGATGCGCCTGCGCGGCAAGGGAATGCCCAACCTGCGGGGCAGCGGCCATGGCGATATGTTGATCGAACTGGCGGTCGAAACGCCGGTAAACCTGACCGCCAAACAAAAAGAGCTGCTGCGTGAGTTCGACAAGCTTTCGGCCGAGAACAACCCGCAGACATCAAGCTTTTTCTCGGCGGTCAAAGGTTTCTGGGACTCGATGAAGGGCTGACGGGCGCGCGTAAACCGCCCGTTAACCACGCGGGGGCAAGACTGCCCCCATGTGCGCCGCTTTTGCTGAACCCCGCCTGCCCTTCCTTGACGACGCCCGTCCGGTTGCGCCGGACGAGGCTTTGACAGCGGGCGGCAGGCTGCCCTCGTATATCGCAGACCACCGCCAACGCCTGCGTGACCGTTTTCTGGCTGCGGGTGGCACCGCCTTGCCCGATTACGAAATGCTGGAACTGGTTCTGTTCCGCGCGCTTCCCCGCATTGACGTCAAACCACTCGCACGCGTGCTGCTAGACCGTTTTGGCGATTTTAACCGCGTCATATCCGCCCCGCCCGCGCGACTGGCCGAGGTGCAGGGTGTCGGGCCTTCGGTCCTGTGCGAGTTGAAGGTGATCGAAGCCGCGGCCCAGCGGCTGGCGCGCAGCCGTGTGATGGAAACCCATGTCCTGTCCGGTTGGTCGCAATTGCTGGATTATTGCCACACGGTGATGGCGCACCGCGACGTCGAACAGTTCCGCGTCCTATATCTGGATACCCGCAACCGCCTGATCGGGGACGAGGAACAGGCGCGCGGCACGGTCAACCATGTGCCGGTCTATCCGCGCGAAGTGGTAAAACGTGCGTTGGAACTGAACGCGACCGCGATGATCTTGGTGCATAATCACCCCTCCGGCGACCCGACCCCGTCAGAGGCGGATATCGCCATGACGCGGCAGGTGGCCGAGGCCGCGCGGGCGCTGGGCATTGTGCTGCATGACCACCTGATCGTGGGTAAATCGCGTGAGTTGAGTTTTAAGGCCGAGGGGTTGTTACCCCGCTAACGCCACCTGATAGGGCGTGAACATTGCTGGCACGATAAGATAGGAACCCATCGCATCGCATCCCGGCACGGTCATGGTCAGATCAACCGCGCTCAACGCGCCACCGGCGCCCACCTGAATGGACTGGGCGGCTATGTCGCGGCCACAGGTCGCCTCGTCGATGCCGATCTCGGCGCTCAGGGTGATCTCGCCCGCCTGCAAAGAGTTTCCTTTGGGGTAGGTGTAAATCTCGGCGATAAAGGGTGAAACCGAGGCATTGGCGCCCAGCACCATGATCTGCCCGCCCGTTCCGGCCTCGACCGCGTCGATAGAACCCGGCGCTTCGGCCCAGACATGTCCTTGGGCCCCATTGCGGGCGCCGAACTCGCTGGCATGCAGGTGGATGTCGGATTTGCCCTGCCATTGCAGCACTGCGCGGTCATATTGCGCCAGATCGGGCACATCGGCGACGGCGACGGCAGAGACGCCACCGTTCATCTCGACAATGAACACGGCCTTTTCAGCCAGCGCCGGCACAGCCATTTGCGCCTTGCCGGCCGCATCGGTGGCAAAGCTGAACATCATGCCCTGATGGTGAATCACGCCTGCGCCGCCACAGGGCGCCTCGACGGTCAGGATCGCGGTCGCCATGGGGCCGCTTTCAGCGGTAACGGTGATGTCGCAGCCCTCAAGCGGCGCGATCTGACCCTGCAAGTCGCCCATGGGGGTCAGGTTGCTGCCTAGGCCATAGTCCATGCCAGCAGAGGCCAACTGGGCCGTAGCGCCGAATTCGGCGGGCGCCTCGGCGGCGGGCTCGAAGCCCAGAACGTCGGCGGCGGACGGCAGCGGTGCGATCGAATCGGGGATGGCCAGTTCTGGCACCTGCGGCGCGACCGAGCCTGCGGCACCGCCGTCATTGCCAAACTTGGCCGCCAGCGCATCCGCATTCTGCACGGCAAAACCAATGCTGATGGCGGCGAGGAATGTCGCCGCGGGCATGATGATCTTTTTGCCGTTCAATTTGGGCATCTTTCGCACCTTCCCTTTCGGAATTGTGCTCAGATTGCCCCTTGGGCGTGGCCAAAGAAGGACCCGCCCAAGGATTGTTCATGTCTCGAATGAGACGAAAATCAGGCGATGCGGCCGTGGCAGTGCTTGAACTTGTTGCCAGAACCGCAGGGGCAAGGATCATTGCGCCCCGGATCGCCCCAAGTCGCAGGGTTCGCCTCGTCAAAGCCCGGACGTGCGGCGGCGACGGCAGGGGCTGCCACGGCAGTTGCAGCTGTCGCGGCCTGTTGACGGGCAAGGGCCGCGTCACCCGCAGCGCGCTGCTGCTGAGCGATCTGGGCCATGATGGCTTGCTGTTCTTCTGCCGTCATCGGGCGGATCTGACCCAGCTTTTGCGTGACCTCGGTTCGCAGGCTGTCCAGCAAACGCTCGAACAACACAAAGCTCTCGGTCTTGTATTCGTTCAGCGGGTCGCGCTGCGCGTAGCCACGGAAACCGACGACCGAACGCAGGTGTTCCAAGGTCAGCAGATGCTCGCGCCATTTGGCGTCGATGGTCTGCAGAATCATCTGCTTTTCGACGTTGCGCATGGTCTCGGGGCCAAAGGCCTCGGTCTTTTCATCCATGAACTTGTCGGCGGCCTCGACAAGGCGTTCGCCCATGGTTGCCTGATCCACACCCTCTTCGGCGGCCCATGTCTCGATCGGCAGATCAAGATTCAGCTGCTGCTTGACGGCGGCGGTCAGACCCTCGGTATCCCATTGGTCGGCATAGCTGCGCGGAGGCAGGAACTGGTCGATCAGATCGTTGATCACCTGATCGCGCATGTCGGCCACGATTTCGGACAGATCCTGCGCTTCCATGATTTCCAGACGCTGGCCAAAGATGACCTTGCGCTGGTCGTTCATCACATCGTCGAATTTCAACAGCTGCTTGCGGATGTCAAAGTTGCGGCCTTCGACCTTGGCCTGCGCCCGTTCCAGCGATTTGTTCACCCAAGGGTGGATGATCGCCTCGCCGTCTTTCATGCCCAGCGATCCCAGAACCTTGTCCAGACGGTCGGACCCAAAGATCCGCATCAGGTCGTCTTCGAGGCTGAGGAAGAACGCCGAACGACCCGGGTCGCCCTGACGGCCCGAACGGCCGCGCAACTGGTTGTCGATGCGGCGGCTTTCGTGGCGTTCGGTGCCCAGCACAAACAGACCACCAGCGGCCAGCACACGCGCCTTTTCATCGGCGTGCTCGGCCTCGATCTTGGCGCGCACCTCATCGGGGTGCAGATTGGGGTCGGCGGCGATGGCCTCGAGCACCTTCATTTCGACGTTACCGCCAAGCTGAATGTCGGTGCCGCGGCCAGCCATGTTGGTCGCGATGGTCACCGCGCCGTATTTACCGGCGTCGGCCACGATCTTGGCCTCTTGCTCGTGCTGGCGGGCGTTCAGCACGTTGTGCTTGACGCCTTCCTTGGTCAGCAGGTTCGACAGGAACTCGGACTTTTCGATCGAGGTGGTGCCCACAAGGATCGGTTGACCCTTTTCATGCGCGTCGCGGATGGCCTTGACCACGCCATCGAATTTTTCGCGCGCCGTGCGATAGACCTGATCGTGATCGTCCTTGCGGGCGACGTCGCGGTTTGTCGGCACGTCGATCACGCCCAGACCGTAGATTTCCATGAATTCCTCGGCCTCGGTCAAAGCCGTGCCGGTCATGCCGGCCAGCTTGTCGTAAAGGCGGAAATAGTTCTGGAAGGTCACGCTGGCCAAAGTGACGTTTTCAGGCTGGATCGCCACGTTTTCTTTGGCCTCGATTGCCTGATGCAGACCGTCCGACAGGCGGCGGCCAACCATCATGCGGCCAGTAAATTCGTCGATCAGAACAACCTGATTGTCGCGAACGATATATTCCTTGTCCCGCGCGAAAAGCTTGTGCGCGCGCAGGCCCTGATTGACGTGATGCACCAGCATCGTCGATTCAGGGTCATAAAGGCTCTGGCCTTCAGGCAAAAGTTCCAGTTCGCGCAGGCGGGTTTCGATAAACTCGTTGCCTTCGTCAGTATAGGTCACGCTGCGCGACTTTTCGTCCAGCGTGTAGTGTTCCGGCACGATTTCGGGGATCAGCGCATCGACCTTGCGATAAAGATCCGAGCGGTCCTGCGAGGGGCCCGAGATGATCAGCGGGGTCCGCGCTTCGTCGACGAGGATCGAGTCCACCTCGTCCACGATCGCGAAATTGTGACCGCGCTGGGCCATTTGCACCAGCTCGGACTTCATATTGTCGCGCAGGTAGTCAAAGCCCAGCTCGTTGTTCGTGGCATAGGTGATGTCGGCGCGGTAGGCGGCGCGCTTTTCTTCTTCGGGCTGCTGCGGGTAGACCACGCCGGTGGTCAGGCCCAGCATGTGATAGACCTTGCCCATCCATTCGGCGTCACGCTTGGCCAGATAATCGTTGACCGTGATGACATGCACGCCCTTGCCGGTCAGCGCATTCAGATAGGCCGGAAAGGTGGCAACCAGCGTCTTGCCTTCGCCGGTGCGCATTTCCGAAATATTGCCCTGATGCAGGAAGATACCGCCCATCAGCTGCACATCAAAGGCCCGCAGGCCCAATGCGCGGCGTGCGGCCTCGCGGCAATTGGCAAAGGCCTCTGGCAACAGTTTGTCCAGATCCTCGCCGCCTTTGGCGCGTTCGGCATAAGCGGCGGTCCGCTCACGCAGTTGCTCGTCCGTCAGAGCCTGGAATTCCGCTTCGAGCGCGTTGATTTGCGCCACCAGCGGGCGGGTCGCCTTGATCTTGCGGTCGTTCGGCGTGCCGAAGACCTTCTTGGCGAGCGTTCCGATACCCATCTGTCCTCTCTCGCGCCCCCATTGGGGCATTTGACATTCATGTGTGAGGAGGTCGCTTGTGGGCTCCGCGCCTGCAGCCTAAACAGGGGTGAGCGCCGGCCCCCTCGGAGCCTTGCAGGGATGTAAGGGGCAGGCATAGGAGTGTCAACGTCGCGCGACCGCGACGGTCAGCAGGGGAAAGCCCAGATGTTCAATAAAACCACTATTCTCGCGGCTGTCGTGGCAGGGTTTGCCCTGACTGGCGCCGTGCGTGCCGATGATGTGACGGCGCGCACCGTTGTCGCCACCGTCGACGGCCACGACATCACGCTGGGCGAGTTGATTATCGCCCGCCAGCAATTGCCGCAACAATATCAGGCGTTGCCCAACGATGTACTGTTCGATGCGCTTGTCGAACAACTGATCCGTCAGCAGTTGCTGTCGGATACGCTGGGCGAGGAAGAACCGCTTGAGCTGCAGTTGGCGCGTGCCAATCTGGACCGTTCGCTGCGCTCGGGTTATGCGGTTGACGCCGTGACCGCCGCCGCGCTGACCGATGAGGCCATTCAGGCCGAATATGATGCCCAGATGGTCTCGTTCGAGCCCGCCACCGAATACCACGCTGCCCATATCCTTGTGGACACCGAGGAAGAGGCCAAAGCGGTCGAGGACCGTCTGGCTGCCGGCGAGGCCTTTGCCGATATCGCCAAAGAACTGTCCAAGGATCCCGGTTCGGGCGCCAATGGCGGCGATCTGGGTTGGTTCGGTCTGGGCATGATGGTCCAGCCCTTTGAAGATGCTGTGGTTGAACTGCAGCCCGGCCAGACTTCGGCACCGGTGCAGACACAGTTCGGCTGGCACGTGATCCAGCTTGCGGAAACCCGTCAGCAAGAGGCGCCGACGCTGGATTCGATCCGTGCCGACATCATCACCAAACTGCAGAACGAGGCCATCAACGCCAAGATCGAGGAACTGACCGCCGCGGCGACCATTACCCGCCCCGAGGCCGGCGCCTTTGATCCTGCGCTGATCGCCAACGTCGATCTGTTGAAAGAATAAGCCCTGATGACCGTATCGCCGCTCGCCCCCGCTTCGTTCCCCTCTCTGCCTGAAATTGGCGGTGTCCGGTTCGCTGCCATGGCGGCGGGCGTGCGATACGCCAGCCGCACGGATGTGATGCTGGCCGAACTGGCCGAAGGATCGACCGTCGCGGGCACCTTCACCCGTTCCTCCACGCGGTCCGCCGCAGTGCTGGACTGTCAGGCCAAAAATGGCGGTCCGGCCAAGGGCCGCGCCGCCATCGTGGTCAACTCGGGCAACTCGAACGCTTTTACCGGCAAGGCAGGCGCGGCCTCGGTCGCCGCGATCTGCGAAGCCACCGCCAAGGTGCTGGATATCGACCCTGCGCGGGTCTTTACCTCGTCCACCGGCGTCATTGGCGAGCCGATGCCCCATGACCGCATCATCGCCAAGCTGCCCGATTTGCGCCACGCGCTGGACGGCACGGCCATTGCCGCCGCCGCGCGGGCGATCATGACCACAGATACCTTCCCCAAAGGGTCGGCTGCGGAAATCAACGTGGGCGGCAAGACCGTCCGGATCGCCGGCATCGCCAAAGGCTCGGGCATGATCGCGCCGGATATGGCCACGATGCTGGTCTATATTTTCACCGATGCGAAAATCGGCCACACCGCCTTGCAGGGGCTGCTGTCAGCGATGACCGACCGCACGTTCAACTGCATCACCGTCGATAGCGACACCTCGACCTCTGACACCTTGATCATGGGCGCCACTGGCGCCTCGGGCGTCGATGTCGAGGGCAACGCCGATTTCGCCGCTGCGCTGGAAGGCGTGATGCTCGACCTTGCGTTGCAAGTCGTGCGCGACGGCGAAGGCGCCACGAAATTTGTTGAAATTCAGGTCACTGGCGCCAAATCGGATGCGGACGCCAAGCGTGTCGGCCTGTCGGTCGCAAACTCGCCCTTGGTCAAGACCGCCATCGCAGGTCAGGACGCCAACTGGGGCCGCATTGTCGCCGCCGTCGGCAAATCCGGTGCCGAGGCCGACCGCGACCGCCTGTCGATCCGGTTTGGGGATATCACCGTGGCCCGTGACGGGTTCCGCGACCCTGATTATTCCGAGGATGAGACCAGCGCCTATATGAAGCGTCAGGAACTGGTGATTGGCATCGACCTTGGCATCGGCGGCGGCACGTCCACCGTATGGACCTGCGACCTGACCCACCGCTATATCGACATCAACGCCGACTATCGGTCGTGAGGGTCGTTCTCGTCTCTGCCGTCGCCCTGATCGACGCCGACGGGCGCGTGCTGTTGGCACAGCGGCCCGAGGGCAAATCCATGGCAGGTCTGTGGGAGTTTCCGGGCGGCAAAGTCGAGCCGGGCGAAACGCCCGAGGCGGCCCTGATCCGCGAATTGCACGAGGAACTGGGCATTGGCACATGGTCCTCCTGCCTTGCGCCCCTGACCTTTGCCAGCCATGCCTATGAGGATTTCCACCTCTTGATGCCGCTTTTTGCCTGCCGCCGCTGGGAAGGCACGCCGCACGCGAAAGAGGGGCAGGCGCTGAAATGGGTGCGGGCGAACGAGTTGAAAAACTATCCCATGCCACCCGCCGACATTCCCCTGATCCCGATTCTCAGGGACTGGCTCTGACAAAGCAAAAGGGCGGCCACTGGGGCCGCCCTTTTCATTTCTGTGCCGCACCAGATCAGAGCGTGCGCTCGACCGTCTCGCGCTCGAAGATTTCGATGACGTCGCCGGCGCGGATGTCGTCGTAGTTCTCGAATGCCATACCGCATTCCTGACCCGACTGAACCTCGGACACTTCGTCCTTGAAGCGCTTGAGCGTCTTGAGCGTGCCTTCGTGGACAACCACGTTGTCGCGCAGCAGGCGCACACCAGCCGAACGGCGTGCGACGCCTTCGGTGACCAGACAGCCAGCGACCTTGCCGACGTTCGAGACCTTGAAGACCTCTTTGATCGCGGCATAGCCGATGAACTTTTCCTTGATCTCGGCCGAAAGAAGGCCCGAGGCGGCTTTCTTGACGTCGTCAACGAGGTCGTAGATCACCGAGTAATAGCGGATCTCGACGCCTTTTTGGTTGGCGGCGTTGCGGGCCGAGGCATTGGCACGGACGTTGAAGCCGATGACAGGGCAACCCGAGGCTTCGGCCAGACCGATGTCGCTATCGGTGATGGCGCCGACGCCGTAATGGATCACGCGGACGCGGACTTCGTCGTTGCCGATCTTGTCCAGCGCCTGAACGATGGCTTCGGTCGAACCCTGAACGTCGGCCTTCACCACGATGGGCAATTCGGAAACGTTCTGGTCGGCCTTGGCCTTGGCCAAGAGCTGATCAAGCGTTGTGGCGGCACCGACCGCGGCGCGCTTGTCCTTAGAGACTTGCTCGCGGTAGCTGGCGATTTCGCGGGCCTGCGCTTCGGTCTCGACGACGTTCAGAACGTCGCCGGCCTCGGGCGTGCCGTTAAGACCAAGCACCTCGACCGGAACCGAAGGACCGGCTTCTTTGACGCGCTCGCCCTTGTCGTCGATCAGCGCGCGGACCTTGCCCCACTGTTCGCCGACGACAAAGATGTCGCCCTGACGCAGCGTGCCGTGCTGGACCAGAACCGTGGCGACGGGGCCGCGGCCCACGTCCAGTTTGGCTTCGATCACGGCGCCCTGTGCGGCGCGGGTGGGGTTGGCCTTGAGTTCAAGGATTTCCGACTGCAGCGCGATGGCTTCCAGCAGGTTGTCCAGACCCTTGCCGGTCAGGGCAGAAACCTCGACCGTCTGCACGTCGCCGCCCATTTCCTCGACCACGACTTCGTGGTTCAGAAGATCGGTGCGGACTTTTTGCGGGTTGGCCGAGGGCTTGTCGCATTTGTTGATCGCGACAATCATCGGCACCTTGGCGGCCTTGGCGTGGTTGATCGCTTCGACGGTCTGCGGCATCACCGCATCGTCGGCCGCAACCACCAGAACCACGATATCCGTTACCTGCGCACCACGGGCACGCATCGAGGTAAAGGCCGCGTGGCCGGGCGTGTCGAGGAAGGTCAGAACCGACCCGTTCGACGCCGTCACCTGATAGGCACCGATGTGCTGGGTGATACCACCGGCTTCGCCCGCGACGACCTTGGTCTTGCGGATCGCATCCAGAAGCGAGGTCTTGCCGTGGTCGACGTGGCCCATGATGGTCACGATCGGCGGACGCGAGGCGAGGTCTTCGACCTTGTCCTCGACGGTGTCGATGACCTGTTCCACATCCGAATCCGAAACGCGGGTGACGTTGTGGCCAAATTCATTGACCACCAGTTCCGCGGTATCAGCGTCGATCGTCTGGTTCTGCGTCGCCATGATGCCGTTACGCATCAGCATCTTGACCACGTCGGCCACACGTTCGGCCATACGGTTGGCCAACTCGCTGACGGTGATGGCTTCGGGAACCTGCACGTCGCGCACGATCTTTTCGCGCTCGCTCATGCCACCCATAGCTTTTTGACGGGCGCGTTCCTGTTTGCGGCGGATCGCGGCCATCGACAGCTGGCGGCCACTTTCGCCACCGGCCAGCGCCTGATTCAGCGACAGCTTGCCCGCACGGCGGCCCTCGTCTTCGCGGCCCTTGGCGGGCTTGGCGACACGGGCAGCGGCGCGGTCATCGCGTTCGCGGTCAATCTTGCGCGGATTTGCGGGCGCGGGCGCAGCAGCGCCAGCAGCAGCCGCGGCGCGCGGCGCACGCGCAGCATCGTCGCCGGTTGGGGCGGCAGCACGCGGTGCGGCTGCGGCAGGGGCCGTACGACGCTCTTCCGCGATCTCGGCTTCCTTGCGCTTGCGCTCTTCTTCTTCGGCCTTGGCACGGGCGCGCTCTTCACGCTCGCGCTCTTCTTGTTCCTTGGCCTCGATCTCGGCACGGCGACGTTCGCGCTCTACAGCGCGTTCGCGTTCCTCGGTCTCGCGGCGCGCGGCGTCTTCTGCCTCGCGCGCTTTGGCCATGGCCAGCGCCTTCATACGCCGCTCGAGTTCCGCATCCGAAATGCCCGCGGGGCGTTTGGACGGGTCACCGATCACAGGGCTCGCAGAACCAGGCGCGGCAGCACCAGGCTTGGTGGCGCCGGGCTTGGGCACCACAACCTTTTTGCGCTTTGTCTCGACCACCACGTTCTTCGTGCGGCCGTGGCTGAAGCTCTGCTTGACGTTGCCCGGACGCGGGCCGCCAAGTCCAAAAGGCTTTTTGCCGTCGGTATCGCTCATCTGGCTACTTTATCCTTTCCGGCGGCGGCATCAGAGCCACCGACTTCGCGCAAGCTTTTCAGCTTTGCGGCTTCCTCTACAACACGGTCGGCAAGCGCACCAGTCGCGAGCGCGCCATGTATCACACTTTGCCGGCCGAATGCCAAACCCAATTCCTCAGAGGTCAGGCAGCCGAAATATCGGGCGCCCGTGGGCGTCCAGAGCTTGGATTTGCCGCGGTCCGAACCGTCAGAAGCCTGCAACAGAACTCTGACGCGACCGTTGGCCAACCGTTCTTTCACCTTTTCGAAACCGGCAACGGCGTCACCCGCCTTGCGCGCCATGGCGATCAGATCGACCACACGCCGCGCAAGCTGGCGTTCCACCTCGTCGGCCAGATTGTCGGGCACCGTGACCGGCTGTTTGGCCGAGCGCGAGAACTGGCCCTTGCGGGCCGCCTCGATCACGGCGCGCTCAGCGGTCACCCACATGCCACGACCCGCAAGCTTGCCCAGAATATCGGGCACGACCTGACCTTCGGGCCCGATCACGAAACGGATCAGGCCTTGCTTGGGCTGGACCTCGCCGGTGACAATGCACCGGCGCTCTGGTCCGTCCGTCAGGTCGTTTTTGGCGCCACCTCTGGTCATTGTGTCACGGGGCTATCAGCCCTCGACCTCCTCGTCGGCTTCTTCGTCTTCGTCACCCATGCCCAGATCGGCAGGGTCAACCCAGCCCAGCATGACGCGCGCGGTCATGATCATGTCCTGCGCTTCTTCAAGGCTGACTTCGAACTTTTCCAGAACGCCTTCGTCCTTGGTCCGCTCGCCATTCTGGGTCGTCCAGCCTCCGGCCAGTTCCCAGTCGGCGCAGGTCGCAAAGTCTTCCAGCGTCTTGACGTCATCCATGGCCAGCGCCTCGATCATCTGCGGGGTCAGACCCTCGAAGTTGATCAGCGATTCTTCGACGCCCAGTTCAAGCGCGTGATCCATCGCACGCTTGTTTTCGGCTTCGAGGAAGTCACGCGCGCGGGCCTGCAGCTCGGCTGCGGTGCCTTCGTCGATGCCTTCGATGCTCAGCAGTTCGTCAAGCTCGACATAGGCAACTTCTTCGAGGTTGGTAAAGCCTTCGGCCACCAGAAGCTGGGCAAAGAACTCTTCCAGATCCAGCGCGTCCATGAACAGGCGGGTCCGCTCTTCGAACTCGGCCTGACGACGCTTGGACTCTTCTTCCTCGGTCATGATGTCGATATTGAGACCGGTCAACTGCGAGGCCAGACGCACGTTCTGGCCACGGCGGCCAATGGCCAGCGACAACTGCTCTTCCGGCACGACAACCTCGATACGCTCGGCGTCCTCGTCAAAGACGACCTTGGTCACTTCGGCGGGTTGCAATGCGTTCACGAGGAAGGTGGGGATGTTCTCGTTCCACGGAATGATGTCGATCTTTTCGCCCTGCAGTTCGTTCACAACGGCCTGCACGCGGCTGCCGCGCATACCGACGCAGGCACCGACGGGGTCGATCGAATTGTCATAGGACACAACGGCGATCTTGGCGCGCGAACCGGGGTCACGGGCGACGGCTTTGATCTCGATGATGCCATCATAGATTTCCGGCACTTCCATCTTGAACAGCTCGGCCATGAACTCGGGCGCGGTGCGGCTGAGGAAGATCTGCGGGCCGCGCGGCTCGCGGCGCACGTCCTTGATGTAGCAACGGATACGGTCGCCGGGGCGATAGCTTTCGCGACCGATCTTTTCGTTGCGGCGCAGAACGCCTTCGCCGGGGTTCAGATCGACAACGATGTTGCCGTATTCCTCGCGCTTGACCACCACGTTGATGATGGTGCCGGTGCGGTCCTTGAACTCTTCGAATTGCTTGTCGCGCTCGGCTTCGCGGACCTTTTGCAAGATCACCTGCTTGGCCGACTGGGCGGCGATACGACCCAGTTCAACCGGCGGGACTTCTTCTTCAAAGACGTCGCCGACGGCGGGATTTTCCATGTAGAGACGCGCCTGATCGACGGTCATTTCGGCCTGATAGTTCTCGACCGCGTCATCCTCGACAACCGAGCGTACGCGGGTGAACGTCGCGCGGCCGGTCTTGCGGTCGATCTTGACGCGAATGTCCATCTCGCTGCCGTAGCGCGACTTGGCGGCACGGGCGAGGCTCTCTTCCATCGCCTCGATCACGAGACGCGGGTCGATCATCTTTTCACGTGCGACAGCTTCGGCAGTCTGCAGCAGCTCAAGCTGGTTGGCAGAGGTAATGGCCATCAGTTGTTCTCCTCTTCACCATCGATGATGGTTTCAACTTCATCAAATTGGGCCTCATCAATCTGGCCCGCATCCTTACGACCGCGCAGAACCTCGCGGATCAGTTCATCGGTCAGAACAAGCTTGGCGTCCGACAGCCAGTCGAACTTGAGGCCGATCGTGACCTCCTCGCCCTGATCCTCGATCGTGATCAGAACCTCGTCACCTTCGACACCAGCCAGATCGCCCTTAAAGCGGCGGCGGCCGTCGATCATTTCCGAGGTTTCGATACGGGCGACATAGCCTGCCCATTGTTCAAAATCCTTGAGCCGCGTCAGCGGCCGGTCGATGCCGGGGCTCGACACTTCCAGCGTATAGGCGTCGGCGATGGGATCTTCGACGTCCAACAGCGCCGATACGGCGGTCGAAATCGCAGCACAATCATCAACCTCGATCGTGCCATCGGGGCGTTGGGCCATGATCTGCAGAACGCCGGTCTTGCCGGTCATGTAACGCACGCGCACCAGTTCGAACCCGAGGTCCTCGACCGCGGGGTGAATGATTTCAGCTATGCGGCGGTCGATTGCCGCCTTGGCTATGAGATCGCTCATGCCGTCCTCGCAAATAAAAAACGGGCCCTTGCGGCCCGTTGTCTTTTCCGGTGGAGCTTCGGGGGTGGAGGCCGAAACGCCGCTGTCAAGGGGCGTATAGGCGCGATGGCCCGCAGGGGCAAGCGGATTCGCGGGCCTTGTGCGCTAGTTGTCAAAGACCTCGCGCGGCAGGGCCTGCATGATCCTGAGCAATTCGCGGCAAATGCCGGGTTCGGACAGGGCATGACCGGCGCGCGGCACCATGACCAGCCGCGCCTTTGGCCAGTGACGCGTCAGGGCGTGCGCGGTATGCGGCGGGCAGATCATATCGTAGCGCCCCTGCACCACGGCACCGGGGATATGCGCGATTCTGTCCATGCGGTTCAGGATCTGCTGCTCGGCGTTCAAGAAGGCATCATGCGCGAAATAGTGGTTCTCGATACGGGCAAAGGCGCGGGCATAGTTATCGCCGATGCCTATGTAGCCGCCTTCGCTGTCGATCGAGGCAAGGGCGTTTTCCCAACTCGCCCAAGCGCGGGCAAAGCTGACCTCGACGCCCTGATTGCCGCAAAAGAGCCGCCGCCCGTAGGCCGCAATCAGATCGCCGCGTTCATCCTCGGGAACTTGGCCGGCAAAATCGGCCCAAAGTTCCGGCCAGAAACGACCCGCGCCGCCGCCATAGAACCATTCCAGTTCGGATCGCGTGGCCAGAAATACGCCGCGCAGAATCAGCGCCGCAACCACTTGGGGATGTTCTTGGGCATAGACCAGCGCCAAGGTCGCGCCCCAACTGCCGCCAAAGATCGCCCAGCGCCCGATGCCCAGCGTCTGCCGGATCAATTCGATATCGGCCACCAGATGCCAAGTGGTGTTGGCCTCGACGCTGGCATGTGGGGTCGAGCGACCACATCCGCGCTGGTCAAACAGGATGATGCGATAGCGTTCGGGGTCGAAAAACCGCCGCATGGCCGGACTGCAACCGCCGCCTGGTCCGCCGTGCAGCACCACAACCGGCTGGCCCTGCGGGTTGCCGCATTGCTCGACATAAAGCCGGTGACCGTCGCCAACATCCAGCATGCGCTGGTCGAAAGGCTCGACCAGTTCAAAAAGATGCGGCGTCCCGCGCAGTTGACCCGTGACCCTGTCCATGTCCCACCTATATAGCGCGTGTAGGGCTTTCGCCACCGCCCGCAATCAGGAGTGCAAGATGTCAGCCGCTACAAACACCGTCGATCCCGCCGAAGTCGCCAAGTTCGAGGCGATGGCCGCCGAGTGGTGGGATCTGGATGGCAAGTTCAAGCCCCTGCATATGATGAACCCCTGCCGGCTGGATTATATCACCAGCCAGATCGCGGCAGAGTTCAGCCGCAACATGGGCAGCGCCGCACCCTTTGCGGGGCTGCGCGTGCTGGATATCGGCTGTGGCGGTGGTCTCTTGTGTGAACCCATGGCACGTCTGGGCGCGACCGTTGTGGGCGCCGATGCCGCCGCACGCAACATCCCTGTCGCCCGCGTTCACGCCGAACAATCCGGTCTGACCATCGACTATCGCCACACCACCGCCGAGGCGCTGGCCGACGCGGGCGAACAGTTCGACGTGGTTCTGAACATGGAAGTGGTCGAACATGTGGCCGACCCCAAGGCCTATCTGGCCGCGTGCCGCGCGTTGACCCGCCGCGGTGGTCTGCACATCTGTTCCACGATCAATCGCAACGCCAAATCCTTTGGCATGGCGATTCTAGGCGCTGAATACGTGATGCGCTGGTTGCCCAAGGGCACGCATGAGTGGTCCAAGTTCATCACGCCGGACGAATTGACCGCCCTGCTGCGCGCGGCTGGCTTCAACGTGCTGGACACCAAGGGTTTCCAGTTCAACCCGCTTTTATGGAGCTGGCGGATCAGTGATCGTGACCTGTCGGTGAACTACGTCACCACGGCCCGCGCGCCGTCCTGAGGTCAGGTTTCGTTGGGCGTCAGGCGCTGCCGCAACTCGCGCATCACAGGCAGCGCGTTGCGGATCTTGTCGTGGCCGATATCCGCCACCACAACGGAAAGTGCCGGCAGAATAGCCGCAACAGCCGCATCGCGCGCCGCCAGTCCCGCCGGGCTGAGCGAGATGAGCTTGCGTCGCGCATCATCCCAGTCGGGGCGGATATGCACCCATCCCGCCCATTCCAGCTTGGTCAGCGTGTTGGTCATTGCCCCACGGGTCAAATGAAACGCGCGCGCCAACTGCGCGGGCGTCTTTTCACCGCCGGCATAGGCCAAGTGGTTCAGGACCGAAAAATGCGACAACTCCATCCCCTTGGGCAACAAACGGCCCAATGCGCTCCGCGCCAATTGGTCGATGGCGAGAATTTCGCTGAACAGGGCTACAGCCTGGCTTTCGGTCTGGGTGTTCATCAGGGCCTTGTGAATGGTCGGTCGTGGTCGATGGCGGGCACGCGAGACCTTGCCTCACGAACCGCCGACCGGTCGAGTGTAACAAATGTCACACCCGGCTCAACACCGGCGTCCGACAGGACTTCGCCCCATGGCGACACGACCAGACTGTGCCCGTGGGTCCGCCTTGCGCGTGGACCCGCCGTGGGATGCGTGCCGGTCTGCGCCGTCGCCAAGACCCAAGCACCGTTTTCAATAGCGCGGGCGCGCAGCAGCGGTTCCCAATGCGCAGCGCCCGTAACGGGCGAAAAGGCGGCGGGGATCAACAAGACCTCGGCCCCTGCGTGGGCGAGCGCACGATAAAGATGCGCAAAGCGCAGATCGTAACAAACCGTCAGTCCCAACCGCGCAAAGGGCGTATCGGCGACAACCGCCGCCTCGCCAGGTCGAAACGCAGCACTTTCGCGAAAGGTTTCCTCGGCGGTCACGTTCACGTCGAACATGTGGATCTTGTCATAGCGCGCAACGATGCCACCCGTGGGGTCGATCAGGAAAGACCGGTTGGCCATGCGCGGGTCTGTGGGGTCCTCGCGTTTGACGGCGATCGAACCAAGCGCGATCCAGACCCCCGCGCGCGCCGCTTCGTCACGCAGCGCGGCCAGCACCGGATCGTTGTCTTCGGTTGTCACCCGTTCCGCCTGCAAGCTGCGATCCAGCGTGACGATATTGCTGACCTCGGGCGTCAGCACAAAACCAGCGCCATCACTTGCCGCGCGTCGCACCAGATCGGCCAGCATCACCGCGTTCTGACGCGGATCCTCGCCAGATGTGATCTGGAGAAGAGCGGTTCTCATGAGGCCAGCAATGGGTCCAGCCGGCCTGCGGCATCAAGCGCATAAAGCTCGTCGCAGTCGCCCACATATTTATCGTCGATAAAGATTTGCGGCACTGTCCAGCGCCCGCCCGCACGGCTGATCATTTCAGCGCGTTTTTCAGGGTGGCGCAGCAAATCAACCTCGGTGAAAGTTACACCCTTTTTGTTGAGCAGCCGTTTGGCGGCGGCGCAATAGCCGCAGGTGAACTTGGTATAGATCTCGATGGTCTTCATGGATGCGGTCCTAGGGCAGTGACGCATTATGATTTAGGCATGTTTTGTCGCTCTGGCTAGGGCTAGAACGCAAACCGACCTTGCACCGGCCGCACGGGCGGCCCCCGTCGCCGCCGCAAAGGTAGCACCAGACGTGAAGACATCGTCGATCAAAATGACATCACGCCCCGCCAGCGCCCTACCGTGCCTTGGATGGGGTCTGATCTTGCCATCCAGAATAGCGAATCGTTCGGCGCGTCCTGCACCCTCTAGTGCGGGCGTGCGGGCGGGCCGGATCAACGCGTCCGGCAGACAGGGTCGCCCCAGCGCGTTGGCCAAGGCCTGCGCCAGCAACGCCGCCTGATTATAGCGGCGCGTGAACAGTCGACGCCAATGCAGCGGCACCGGCACCAAGACAGTGTTCTCGCGCAATAGGCGCCGCGCCTGCGGTAACAGCCATCGCGTCAAACCTTTGGCAAGCTCTGGCCGATCGCCATGTTTCAGCGCCAGCACCAGCCGCCGCCCGACGTCTTCGTAAAGAAAGCCAGACCGCCCAGCATCCCATGGCCGCTCGACCACCAGACAATCGTCGCAATAGACGGCCCCAAGACCGTCTGTCCCCGGCAAAGGTGCGCCGCAAAGGTCACAGGCCAGACCCTCGATCGCGGTTACACCGCGCCAGCACGTGGGGCAAAGCGCCCCGTCTTTTTCCGTCAAAGCCCCGCAACCAAGGCATTGCGGCGGATAGATCACTCTGAGCAGGCTTTGCATTGTCATCGAACTTGCCTAAACCCGCGCCATGCAGACGCCGCCCCTCTTGTTTGACCGCCCCGCCCTTGACCTGCACCGCGCCCGCGCGGCGAAGGCGCCCGCGCTGTTTTTGCAAGAGGCCGTTGCGCTCAGCATCGAGGAGAGGCTGGAAAGCGTTAACCGAGTGTTTACGTCGCCCGCGATCATCACGGGTTGGCCCCAAGTCTGGCAGGGACGGATGGCGGCCAAGATCGTGCGTGACGATGACGTTCTGGCGCTTGAACGTGGGGCGCATGATCTGGTCATTCACATGCTGTCTCTGCATTGGGCCAATGACCCTGTGGGTCAATTGGTGCAGGCCCGCTTGGCGCTGAAACCGGACGGGATGCTGATTTGCGTGTTGTTCGGGGGGCAGACGCTGCATGAATTGCGCGCGGCCCTAGCCGAGGCCGAGTCGCGCATGACGGGCGGCCTGTCGCCGCGAGTCGCACCCATGGGCGAAATCCGCGATCTGGGCGGGCTGTTGCAGCGCGCCGGTTTGTCTTTGCCGGTGGCGGATGCCGAAACGCTGACCGTCAGCTATGCAACACCGCGCGCCCTGATGCATGACCTGCGCGCGATGGGCGAGGCCAACGCCATGGCCAGCCGCCTCCGCCGCCCCACGGCCCGCCGCGTGATCAACGCCGCCGAAGCCATTTACGCCGACCACTTCGGCAAGCCCGACGGTCGCATCCCCGCAACTTTTGAAATCGTCACGCTGACGGGTTGGGCGCCCGACGCCAGCCAACAGCAACCGCTCCGCCCCGGATCGGCGCTGGCCTCGCTGGCCGACGCGCTGGGTTCGCAGGAACACAAGCTCAACGACCGGCAGGATTGACAGCGGCCACCGCCGCCCCATGTTTGCCTGCGCAAGACAAAGGACCCGCCATGACCGATACGCCCGTGCGGCCCCCCCACGCCCCAGCCGATCACCCCGCGTTGCCGCGCCGCAAAGTGGGCATCCTCTTTGCCAACCTCGGCACGCCGGACTCGACCGACTATTGGGCGATGCGCCGCTACCTGTCCGAGTTTCTGTCGGACCGCCGCGTGGTGGATTACGCGCCGTGGAAATGGCAGCCGATTTTGCAAGGCATCATCCTCAGCCGCCGCCCCTTCAAAAGTGGCGCCAATTATCGCCTGATCTGGAACAAGGAACGCGACGAAAGCCCGCTGATGACGATCACGCGCGACCAGACCGACGGGCTGCGTTCGCGGTTGGAAAAGCGGTTTGGCGGCAGCGTCGTGGTCGATTTCTGCATGCGCTACGGCAATCCTTCGACGGCCTCCAAACTGCGCGAGATGCTGGATCAGGGCTGCGACCGCATTCTGTTTTTCCCGCTCTATCCGCATTACGCGGGCGCAACGTGGGCCACAGCCAACGATCAGTTGTTCCGCGCCATGATGAACGAAAAATGGCAGCCTGCGTTGCGGGTGGTTGCGCCGTATTACGACGATACGGCCTATATCGATGCGCTTGCCGCTTCGGTCAGGGCGGCCTACGACGCGGCACCGCGCAAACCGCAAAAGCTGCTTTGTTCCTACCATGGGTTGCCGGAACGCTATTTGCGCGAGGGCGATCCCTACCACTGCCACTGCGTCAAAACCACGCGGCTATTGAAAGAACGGCTGGGCTGGGCGGATGAGGCAATCGGCAGCACCTTTCAGTCCAAGTTCGGACCCGAAGAATGGCTGAAACCCTATACCGTCGAAGAAGTGGCGCGTCTGGCGCGTGAAGGCGTCAAGGACATTGCTGTAATCGCGCCGGCCTTCGCCGCCGATTGCATCGAAACGCTTGAGGAAATCGAGGGCGAGATCCGCGAGGCCTTTGTTCACGCCGGCGGCGAAAACTTTACCTATATCCCCTGCCTCAATGATGGTGCGGCGCATCTGGATGCGCTGACGGATCTGGCCGTGCGCAACTTGCAGGGTTGGCTCTGAAACAAAAACGGCGGCCGGTGATGAACCGACCGCCGTTCTGTTGTCACGCTAATGCGATCAGGCCGGACGGCGCGGCATGGCTGCGATCAGGATCAGGATGATCAGCGGGATCAGCCAGTTCGACAGCGACGAGGCCGGTGCGGTTTCAACCATCACGGGGGCTTCAGCCACGACGGGGGCAAGGCCACCAGCGATAGCAGCCGGAGCAGCAGCGACGAAAGCGGCGATGAGTGCGAGCTTTTTCAT
>JAHEBS010000141.1 GCA_024642145.1 Marivivens sp. | reverse complement strand
CGTAGCCGGATAACTGGGCGGGCAAAAGCAGATAGAGGGCCACAGGTAGCGACGCCGCCAGCACGACATAGAGCGCGGGGAGAATTCTACGAATACGTCGCTCGTAAAACCCGCCGATACCGAAGTGCCCCGCCTCGATTTCGGCGAGGATCAATGAGGTGATAAGATAGCCGGAAATGACAAAAAAGATGTCCACCCCAAGAAAGCCGCCGGGCATGGGCACCACGTCAAGGTGGAAGACGATCACCGCAAGAACCGCCAGCGCGCGCAACCCGTCAATTTCTGGGCGGTAGGCGACTTTTGTCATGACTGGCCCCTCGCAACGGCTTGGCAATACAAGGTGGGCGGCCTTTTGGCTTGGTCACCAACCTGTGAAACCCGACATGATCCGGCGCCGACCCTACGTGGTGGTTTTCTCGAAGCGCCCAAGCCTTCTGTCATGCCCAAACGCCCAGCCTCATCCCACCCCCACCATCGAGGCGATGGCCGTCAGGATGATGCCATTGGTGTTGAGGTCGCAGTAGTTCTGCACCTGCGTCAGGCGCTGCGCGTTCAGGCCCACCGAAAACCCCGCATCCTCGACCCGCCCCTTTTCACGCACCAGTTCCAGCAGATGGCGTGAATAGTCATGCGGATAGGCGCTGGCCCAGAGATAGGCGGATTTGGCACTGATCATATCGGCCCGCGACCGGAATTCATCGGTCCAATAGGCGGTGTTGCGGCTTCGGGTGGCGATCACCCACTGCATCTGACCTTCCAGATCGACGCGCAGCCCCTGATAGGTAAACCACGGGTCGAAATCGAGCGGCACCTCTGAGACGCATTTATAAAGGCCCGTCTCCTCAAACCATGTCAGTTGCGCGTCAAACAGCACATCGGCCAGATAGCGCGATTGCGGCGTATGCCCCAATTCCAGCGCCTGCAACAAGATGGGCTCGGTGCCATAATGGCCGATGCGCGCCGCGTTATAAAGCAGCCCCAAACGGTCGTCGCCATCACCGTCGGCGCTAAAATCATCATAGGCCGAGGCCACATCCATGCCCCAGAACGCATAGCCATTGTGGCTATAGGGCGTGCAATGCGACATGGTCACGTCAATCCACTGACGCCCCTGATTGTTAAAGGCGCGACCGTCGCGGATCACAAAGGGCAGATCCCAACGGGCCAACGTGGCTTGCGCCAGATCCTCGGTCACAAGCCCAGCGGCGACGGCACGGTGCAGCGAGATGAGGAATCGCCCCATATCGCAGGAATCAAAACCACGGATCGAAGGCTCGAGGGTCGATGAATCAAACTGGCGCGGCGGCAGCGACGCGCCGCCGGCGCTATCTGTAGGCAGATGCGCCAAAAGCCGTTCGAGACGATCCTTGGCCTCGTCGCCCCCGACCAAACCCAGCGCCGCCGCAGCGATGATACCGTTAATCTGGCTTGCCACATCCCACATCGTGACATCGCGGTTGATGGTCTTGCTGGGTCCCCACAAAACAGTGCCGGCGCAAAGGCCGGTGGTGGCGCTGGTAAACCTGTCGATAAACCGCCAAGCCAGCGCTGCATCCTGCATCAGCGCGTCTGTTTCTTTGGCGTCAAAGGTCAAAACACCGGGCGGGTCACTGACCATGCGCCGTCGCGTGGCATGGAACTTGGCCAGCACGGGGTCGGGCGCCAAAAGCTCGGCCACGAAATCCGCAACCGTCCGGAAATGGGCGCGACCGTCATAATGGGCCTGCGTGATCGCGCGCAGCAATCCACGCCGCTGGAACTGGGTTGCGACCTGTGCGGGGCGCAAGACCGCCACCTCATCGCGCATGGGCGCCGTGGCCAGCCGTTGATCCAGCCCAGCCCCATCCAGAACCGCCGCGGCGAACCGCCCGTCGGCACGTGGCCCGATCAGACCGTCCTCGCTGCCAAGCTCCAAGACGATTTCCGCGCCGTCATCCTCGCCCAGCGCGCCTTGGCCCGCCACCAGCCTGCATAGGCCCGGTGTGTCGGTTGCGTCGATGCAGTGATCATAGCCCTCGACCCGCGGGTCGCCGTCGCGCCGCGCCCAAAGGGTGAAGGGCAATCCCGCCTGTGTGAGTTCCGCCATAAAGGCGCTTATGCCGTCATCGACCAAAACGCCTTCGCCGGGATCAAGCAGCAGCGCCACCAGCTTGGACGCGCCCGGGTGGCCCTGCAGCACATAGTCGGCTGGACGAACGGGGAAGAATTGTCCTTCGAGGGCCGCGCGGATCACGGCGGCGGACCAGCGCGCGGCCAATGCCGCCGCGTCGGCACCTTCGCCCCCCGCGAAATCAATGGTCAAAAGCTGATCGCCGCTCAAGGCTTCCAGCTGCGCCAGCCATGGTTCGGGTGCGTCGCCCGCGGGTGCGTGCGTCCCGCCCCGCAACTGCAACACGCCCCAGTCCAGCGCATCGACCGCTGTTCCCGCATCGCCATTATCATCCGGCTGTAGATGCACCCGAAAGCCGGCCGAACGCCAGGCAAAGGGCGCAAAAACACCGGCGGGGTCATCAATCATGATCGAGATCGGCGCCACATCGGCCCCGCCCAGATCGCGCAGGAAGGGCGCCAATGTCTCGCGCAGGCGGGTCGCTGCGCGCAGCTGCAAATACCGCTCGGGGTTAGGCGCCAGCAGGTGGCGGGGCATCAGTTCAACCAAGGCTGGATGGTCGGCCGCCAGCTTGCAAAGCCGCGCGATGGCAAGAGGGTCAAGCGCGTCAGGTAACAGTGACGGCAGCGTCACCACACATGGGATGCCCTGATCGGCAAAGCTTGCGCCCACCGCCGTCAGCGCGATGGGATCAAGCGTTTCCAGTCCGGTCAGAACGACAAACAGACCCTTGATCTGCGCCGCCTGCCCCCAGGCAATATCGGCCACGGCCGCGCCTGCCAGCCCGATGCCCGATCCTAGCAGTCTGCGTCGTGACAATTTCATGAGCAAATAAAACCGCTTGGTGCTTTTAATATTTAGACCGATAATTCAGGCAATTGTCGAGGACTGTGCTATTTTGCAATCAAGGTCCAAAAATATTTTAAGAGATTGTAACCCGAATTCGTTAGATCGAGCAGTCTGAATGACAACGCGGACAAGAAAGAAGGGGTTCTCCCCTCCTGTTCCTCATCCGGTTTTTGAAGATCCTGCGGGCCGCCGCATGCCGCGCGCTATTTCGCTCGGGCTGCTGGCTATTTTCTGTCTGTTTTGCTGGTCCGCCGAATTCGCGCGGCGGGTCGTCACCTACCCCGATCCCGACGACAGAATCATCGAGTCGATTTCACGCGACGATCTGACTGCGGATTGGGGCGGCAGCGAAGCGACCGACATCGTGCTGCAGCCCGGCGCAGATACCGATTGCCGCCAAAACCTATTGGGCTTTGTCGAGCCAGAGCAGGACATAAGCGCCTATGTCCCCTATCAGGACCAGACGGCTTTGTCGGGTTTGCGCGCCCGTTGCAGCGCATTGCGGTCGGTCTATTACGAAGGCTTGCAAATCCTGCCCGGCAATTTCCGCCTGCATGAACTCGACTCCGGTTCCGCCAGATTTCCGCTTGCCGAATTCCAGTCCGGTTGGAAGGCCAGAAACCGCCCCGCGGCGTTTCCGGTCGCCAAGATCGCGCCCGGCACCGATCCTTCGCTGATCGAGGCCGCGTGGTCCGCACCCGATTTTGCCCGCAAACTGACCGACGATATTGCAGCGCTTGATCTGGAAGGTGTCGACGGCGGCCTTTGCCTTGATCTTTATGGCGTTGATGGCGTGCCGGTCGCCACGCTGGTGAACGTCATGGGCACCTTGCGCACAGCGTTGACAGAACGGGGGCTGGCCAGTTGCCTGATCGCAGGCGCGGATGCCCCCTATTGGAACGCGCCAGAGCTTGCGGCCGTGGTCGATCGCGCCGTGGCGTTGACCTTTCGGCCCACGCCTTCGCCACTGACGCCCGCCGCGCCGCTGGGCTGGCTGACCACTACGCTGCAAGACCTGTCGCAAGGTCCGTTTGCCAGTCACCTGACGCTGGGCTTTGGCACTTTTTCTACGGCCTCGCGCAGTTCAAGCCGCGAAGCGGAAACCCTGCCCTTCGCGGCGGCGATGCTGCGCGCCAATCTGGCCGGTGCCGAGGCGTCTTATAGTGCCACCGTGGGCAGCGCCTTCTTGCGATTTGTCGATCGCGCCCAGCAGCTGAACACCATTTGGCTGCAAGACGCGGCATCGTTCCACAATCAGGCCCGCCTCGCACCTGCGGGCTCGGCCACGCTGCTCTGGCCGATCGGTTATGAGGACCAGTCTATCTGGTCGCTTTTTGCCGCCGGAAATACCGCGCCAGGGCAGATCCTGTCCGCGCCGCTGCGCTACGATGACCACGTCACCGTTGCCGGCACCGGCCCGTTTTCGCGTTATGTGGACAGTGCCGATGGCGGGCAGCGCGCAGTGGCGCTGGCTGGGGGCGTGGGCGCGGTGATCGCCGAAACCTATGCCCCGCCGCCGCGGCCGCAGCGCATGCAGTTTTTTGGCGACGAGGGCGATCCGGGGCGCTTGGCGATCACCTTTAACGGTATCGGTGATGCGGCCTCGACCGAGATTTTGTTGACGTTGCTCAGGAATGCGGGGGTGACAGCAACCTTTTTCCTGACGGCGCAGGACGCATTGCTGGCCGAGAGCCGCCTGACCGAGATACAGGATGCGGGCCATTTGATCGCGCTTGATACCACGCCGCGAACCGCCAATAGCCTTTACGCCTCATTCACCGCCGATTTCTGGAACAAGCTGACCCAGCTGACCATCTCGCATCGATACGGAATTCGACCTTTGCTGGTGCGCAACCCTGCTTCAAGCGGCAGCTTGCCCAGCAATCAGGCCGTGCTGTCGCAACTGCGGGCCTTCCAGACCGCAGGGTTCCTGCCGGTCTCGGTCAACATTTCGGCCCCTTATGGCCGGATAGACGTCCCCACGTTTCTGGCGCGGCTCAACGAAGAAGGATTTCAGCGCAACGCCAATGTGCTGAACTTTGATTTCACCAGCGGCAACGAACGGGCGACCCTGCTTGCGCTGCCCGCGATCCTGCGCGTGGCGATGTCTGATGGTTACGTGTTTGAGGGGATTCCGCAAATGGCCGGCTTGACGCCGGCCGCCCTGACCCCGCCCAGCCGCGTGCTGAACGCGGCGCGTGATACCGTCACGCTAAGGATCATGCAGTTTGGCTGGATCGGGGCGCAGAACCTCATCCTGCTCTTGGCCATTATTGTGGCCCTGCGATCACCCATCTATCTGATCCTCGCACTGTTTCGCCGCGCGAGCTGGCCCGATGACCCTTCCTATCGCCCGCCTGTAACAGTCATTGTGCCAGCCTTTAACGAAGAGGACGTGATCGAACGGACGGTCAGCAGTATCCTTGCTGCTGATTACCCCAATCTTACGGTCGCAGTGGTCGATGATGGCTCGACCGACCGCACCAGCGAGGTTGTTGCCGCGGCCTTTGGCCATGACGATCGCGTTTTGCAAATCCGTGACGAAAATCACGGCAAATGGTTTGCGATCGACGAAGGTCTTTATTTTTCCGAAACCCCCATCGTCGTGGTGGTCGATGCCGATACCTTGCTGGCGCCCGATGCGCTGGGTCACATTGTGCAACCCTTCAAGGACCCCAAGGTCGGCGCGGTTGCGGGCACCGTCGAGGTCGGCAACCGAGGTGGCGTCTTGGCAGCCTTTCAGGCGCTTGAATATATGTACACGCAGCAAATCCTGCGCCGCGCCTACGAAGCCTTCGACGGTGTCATCGTCGTGCCGGGTGCTATTGGTGCGTGGCGGGCCGAGGCGGTTTATGACGCGGGGCAGGTCTCGGGCGATACCATTACCGAGGATGCCGATCTCACGCTTGCTGTGCATCGCGCGGGCTATCGTGTCGCCTATCAGGAAAACGCCACCTCATATACCGAAGTGCCTGAATCCGTCAGCGCCTTTGTCCGGCAAAGATTGCGCTGGACCTTTGGCATGTTTCAGGTGTCGTGGAAACACAGGCGGTCCATCATCGAAAGGCTGCCGGTCGGTTATATCTCGCTTATCGACGCGGTGCTTTATGGCCTTGTCACAAGCCTTATCTATCCCTTCATGGACCTCATCTTGGTCATCGTGGGCTTTCAACTGATCAACGCGGTCATTACGGATGGCTTCTCGGTTCTGACCGAAATTCCACCCAAGGGCGCGCTGGCGTTCTTTTTGCTTTCTGCGATCGACGTCGCCAACGTTCTGGCGACATTCGCCTTTATCCGCAGGTTCGAATGGCGGCTTTTGGTCGGCGCACCCTTGATGCGCTTTGGCTATCGTCAGCTGCTCTACATCTCGTCGCTGCGGGCCCTCTGGCGGGCCCTCGTCGGGCGGCAGACCCATTGGAACAAGCTCAAGCGCCTCAATACCGCCATCATCCGGCAGGACTAGCCGCGCGGCGCTAAGCCGCCTGCAGCACGCCTGCACGCATCAGACCCCGACGCCACGGGCCGCAGCCCCTACCCCTCGGGGTGGAAACAGGCGGCGCGGTGGGCTTTGTCGTCAAGGATCGGGCGTTCCGTGCGGCACTGATCGGTCGCCTTCCAGCAACGCGGCGCAAAGGCGCAACCCGGCGGCACGTTCATGGGCGAAGGCAATTCGCCCTGCAGCTTGACGCGCGTCTTTTTGGCGGTGGGGTCCGCGACAGGCGAGGCCGAAAGCAGCGCCTTGGTATAGGGGTGGCGCGGGCTGCCAAAAATCTCGGCTTTGGTGCCGATTTCAACGGGGCGACCCAGATACATCACCACGATATCGTCGGCCATATGTTTGACCACCGACAGATCGTGGCTGATGAACAGATAGCTCAGCCCCAGTCGTTCCTGCAGGTCGACCAGCAGGTTGAGGATCTGGCTCTGGATCGACAGGTCAAGGGCCGAAACGGGCTCGTCCAGCACCAGCACCTTGGGTTCCAGCATCAGCGCGCGCGCAATGGCGATCCGCTGGCGCTGGCCACCCGAGAACATATGTGGGTAACGGTCGTAATGTTCAGGCCGCAGACCCACGAGTTTCATCATCTCGCGGCCCTTGGCCTCGCGCTCGGCCGCCGAAAGCTTGGGGCGGTTGATCTTGAGCGGTTCTTCGATGATCGTGCCGACCCGCTGACGCGGGTTGAGCGATCCGTATGGGTCCTGAAACACGATCTGGACCTCGGCGCGCAG
>JAHEBS010000013.1 GCA_024642145.1 Marivivens sp. | reverse complement strand
CGGGGCTTCCAGTCCTTTCTCAGGGCGTTGACCGACGCCGTGAACGTCGCCAACGCTGCCTATCAACGGGGCGGCGGCATGGCGGGGCTTTCCAGCGGCCTTGACGATATGGACAAGATGCTGGGCGGCTTGCACAAATCCGACCTTATCATTCTGGCCGGTCGCCCATCGATGGGCAAAACCTCGCTGGCGACAAACATCGCCTTCAACGTGGCCAAGGCCTATAAAAAGGGCACCCATGCCGACGGGCGCGTTGGCGCGGTCGATGGCGGTGTAGTGGGCTTTTTCAGCCTCGAGATGAGCGCCGAACAGCTGGCGGGCCGCGTTCTGGCCGAGGCGTCGGAAATCTCGTCACACAAGATCCGTCAGGGTGACATGACCGAGGACGAGATGCGCCGCTTTGTCGATGCGGCCAAGACGCTCGAGGCCTGCCCGCTTTATATCGACGACACGCCCGCCCTGCCTATCAGCCAGTTGGCGGCGCGCGCACGGCGGCTCAAGCGGACGCATGGGCTGGATTTGCTGATCGTGGACTATCTGCAGCTGGTGCGCGGCACCGCGGAAAACCGCGTGCAGGAAATCGGCGAGATTTCCATGGGGCTCAAGGCCATTGCCAAGGAACTGGAAATTCCGGTGATCGCGCTGTCCCAGCTAAGCCGACAGGTGGAAAACCGCGAGGACAAGCGCCCGCAGCTGAGCGATCTGCGGGAATCGGGCTCGATCGAACAGGACGCCGACGTGGTGATGTTCGTCTATCGCGGCGAGTATTACAAAGAGCGCGAAAAACCGGACGACAACGATCTGGCGGCGACGGAAAAGTGGCAAGAAGATATGAGCCGCCTGCACGGCAAGGCCGAGGTCATCATCGGCAAGCAGCGCCATGGTCCGATCGGCACGGTCGAACTGAGCTTCGAGGCGCAGTTCACCCGTTTTGGCAATCTGGCCAAGACCTGGCAGACGCAGCGGGGCGGCGAGTTCTAAACCGCCACCCCTGCGCTGGGATCAACCCTTGCGGCGCGGCACGTCGGCGCCGCCTTTGCGGGCAGGCTTGCCCTTGAAGGCGGGTTTGCCGCCAGCGGGTTTGGCACCAGTGGGTTTGCCGCCAGCGGGCTTGCCTTTGAAATCACCGGTCTTGGGTTTAAACCCGCCAGCCGCCGCTTTGTCGCGGGGGGCGTAGGGCTTTTTGGCGGGGCGATCGCCATCGCGCGCCGTGGCGGGCTTGCCGGCCGGTTTGGCGGCGTAGTCACCCTGCGGTTTGCCACCTTTGTGGCGCGGTTTGCGCGCCGCATCGCCGGCGTCGGCGGACCGCTCGCGCGGGGCTTCGGCTGTGCGATCGCGGGGGGCCACGGCGTCCGGTTTTTCAAAACGCGGCGGGCGGGCCGCGCCGAAATCCTCGCGCGGCGGGCCTTTGCGATAGGGCTTGCGCGACGCATCGCCTGCTTCCCCCTGCGCTTCGGGACGACGCTTGAAGGGACGCTCGCCCTCGGGTTTTTCGAAACGCGGCGGGCGGCTGTCGCCGAAATCGCCGCGAGGGGCACCCTTGCGATGGGGCTTGGCGCCCATGCGGGGTGCGGCGCCGAACTTGCGCGCGGGGCCGTCTGCGGCCTCGGACGGCACACCATCAAGGCGCGTGGCGGTCACGTTTTCTTCGCAGACGCCGACGTTGCCCTTTTGATTGATGAACTCCATCGCGGGCACTTCGGCGATCTCGATAAAGGTCGCATCGGTCTTGATGCGGATCTTGCCGATCTCGCCGCGTTCGATATCGAAAGCGCGGCAGACAAGCGGCAACACCCAGCGCACTTCGGCGCGGTCGTTATGGCCGATGTTGAGGCGGAACCAGATGGTCGGACCGATCGACGAACGCGTCACGGCGGGGCGGCGCGGCGCGGGGGCGCCCAATTCCTCGGGCGCGCCACGGCTGGCGCGATAAAGGCGGATCAACGCCGTGGCGACCGTTTCGGCACCATGGGCGGCGACCAGACGCGCGGCGAATGCGGCCTCGCCATCCTCGGGTTCGCCTTCCCAGATGGGGCTGGTCTCGATACGCGTTTCATCACGGGTGCCGATTTCCTCGGGCGTCGGAGCCCCGACCCATTCGGCCTCGATCTCGGCCCATTTCAGAATGCGTTCCGCCTTGCGAACGGCCTTGTCGCCCACGATCAGCGCCGAGATGCCTTTGCGACCGGCACGACCCGTGCGGCCCGAGCGGTGCTTGAGCGCCTCGGTGCTTTGCGGCAGGTCGGCATGGATCACCAGTTCGAGGTTCGGCAGGTCGATGCCACGCGCAGCCACGTCGGTGGCAACGCAAACACGGGCGCGGCCATCGCGCAGCGCCTGAATGGCGTGGCTGCGTTCATCTTGGCTCAGTTCGCCCGAAAGGCTGACCACGTTGAAGCCGCGGTTGGCCATGCGGGCGGCCAGACGCGACACGGCGGCGCGGGTATTGGCGAAAACCATCGACACCGCGGCTTCATGGTAAAGCAGCATGTTGATGATCGCATGTTCCTCGTCTCGGTCGGCCACATGGACAACCTGATAGGAAATATCGGCGTGCTGCCGTTCTTCGGCGCCCGCGATGATACGCTGGGCGTCGCGCTGGAAGGTCTTGGCCAGCGTTTCGATTTCCGGCGGCACGGTGGCCGAGAACATCAGCGTGCGGCGGTCGGCGGGCGCGGCGTCGAGCATGAACTCAAGGTCTTCGCGGAAGCCCAGATCCAACATCTCGTCGGCCTCGTCCAGCACAACGGCGCGGATATCCGACAGATCGAGCGTGCCCTTGCCGATATGGTCGCGCAGACGACCTGGCGTGCCCACCACGATATGGGCGCCCGCGTCCAGCGTGCGCGCCTCGGTGCGGGTGTCCATGCCGCCGATGCAGGTGGCGATGCGGACACCGGCCTTGGCGTAAAGCCAACCCAGTTCGCGGGCGACCTGCAGCGCCAGTTCACGCGTCGGCGCGACGGCCAGCGCCAGCGGGCGGCGGGCGAAATCAAAGCGGCCCTCATCATTCAGCACGTTGGGGGCGATAGCCAGACCAAAGCCCACCGTCTTGCCAGAGCCGGTCTGCGCGGACACGAGCAGGTCGGCATTGGCCAGCTCGGGTGCGGTCACGGCCGTTTGCACGGCGGTAAGAGTGTCATAGCCACGCTCGGCGAGCGCTTCGGAAAGGGTCGGGATCATCGGGAGTCCAATCGGGAGAGGGCCTGAGCGACCCAAGATGGGCCCCTTTAGACGAGCGCGCGCCTTCTGTCCATGGCGTGCGGCGGTTTTTCGCTGCACTGCAGCATGAATGCGGCAAAGCAGCAAAGTCCCTTGCCCGTATGCCGCGGCACTGGCACAAAGCCCCCATGACCGTGGGACGCCTTATTGTCGATCTTGATGCCGTGGCCGCCAACTGGCGCAGCCTGCAAGCCATGAGCCGCGCCGAGGCGGGCGCCTCGGTCAAGGCCAATGCCTACGGTCTGGGCGCCGAACAGGTCGCGCTGCGTCTGGCACGCGAAGGGGCGCGACAATTCTTTGTGGCCGAGGCCCGCGAAGGGGCCGACCTGCGTCGGGTTCTGGGCCATGGTCCCGTCATCAATATCATGTCCGGCCATTTCGCCGGTGACGCCCAATTGATCGCGGGCGCCGATCTGACGCCGATCCTGTCCAGCCCCGAACAACTGCGCCGCCATTTCGCCGCCCTGCCAGACCAGCCCTTTGGTCTGCAGCTTGATACCGGCATGAACCGGCTGGGCATCAAGGCCGCCGATTGGGCCACGCTGCGCGAGGCGGCGCTGGCACGGAACCCGCGCTTGGTGATGAGCCATCTGGCCTGCGCGGATGAACCGGCCAACCCGATGAACGCGGCGCAACTGGCTGCCTTTCGCGCCATGACCCAAGGCGTCGTCGCGCCGCGTAGCCTGTCCGCCTCGGCGGGCACGCTTCTGGGGGCGGATTACCATTTCGACGTGCTGCGCCCCGGCATCGCGCTTTATGGCGGTATCGGCTTTGACGGCGTCCAGCCCGCGATCCGGCTCGACCTTTACGTTGTGCAGATCCGTGACGTGGCGCCGGGCGAAACCGTTGGCTATGGGCAGACATGGACCGCCCGACGCCCGTCGCGGGTGGCGACGCTTGCGGCGGGCTATGGTGACGGGGTCATGCGCAGCCTGTCCAATCGCGGCACGCTCTGGCATGGGGACAAACCCTGCCCGCTGGTGGGCCGTGTTTCGATGGATCTGGTGACGGTCGATGTCACCGATCTGCGCGACGCGCCCGAGATGCTGACGTTGATCGGCCCGCACCAAGGGGTCGAGGCTTTGGCTGACGCGGCCGGAACGATCAGCTATGAGATACTTATCAACCTTGGCGCATCCATGCCGCGCCGCTACGTGGGAGCCTGAGATGCGCTTTCTCGCCGTCATCGGCGCTTTGGTTCTGGGCCGGCTTGCCGCCCTTGGCCGGCTTATGCGCTTTGCGGGTGAAACCCTTTCGCATCTGGTCCGCCCGCCCTTCTATGGCCGCGAGATCGGCTTTGCGCTGTTGAATGTGGGCTATTTCTCGCTGCCGGTGGTCGGGCTGACGGCGCTGTTCACCGGCGGCGCGCTGGCCTTGCAGATTTACGCAGGCGGCGCGCGTTTCTCGGCCGAGGCCGTGGTGCCGCAAATCGTGGCTATCGGCATGGTGCGGGAACTGGGGCCGGTGCTGGTCGGCCTGATGATTGCGGCGCGTGTAACCTCGTCCATCGCGGCCGAAATCGCCACGATGAAGGTCACCGAACAGATCGACGCACTGGTGACGCTTTCCACAAACCCGATGAAATACCTCACCATGCCGCGTGTTCTGGCCGGCACACTGGTCATGCCCGTTCTGGTCGGCATCGGTGACGTGATCGGCATTTTCGGCGGCTATCTGGTTGCGACGCGGTCGCTCGGTTTCAACGGGGCCACCTATCTGCGCAATACGGTCGATTTTCTTGAGCCGCTCGACATCATGTCCTCGCTGACCAAGGGCGCGGTCTTTGGCTTTATCGCCACCTTGATGGGCTGCTATTACGGGATGCGCAGCGACCGTGGCGCCATGGGCGTGGGTCGGGCCACCAAGGGCTCGGTCGTGGCGGCGGCGGTGGTGATCTTGGCGGCGAACTTTGTTCTGACAGAGGCGTTCTTTTCAGCATGATCGAGCTTCGCGACGTCCATAAGACCTTCGGCAGCAATCAGGTCCTGCGGGGCGTGAATCTGACGATCCCCTCGGGGCAGAATACAGTGGTGATCGGCGGATCGGGCACCGGCAAATCGGTGCTGCTGAAATGCATCCTCGGGCTGGTCACGCCTGACCAAGGTGTGATCACCGTGGACGGCACCAAGGTGACCGAGGCCCCGCGCGATGCCTTTCTGTCGCGCTTTGGCATGTTGTTTCAGGGCGGCGCTTTGTTTGACTCGTTGCCTGTCTGGCAGAACGTGGCTTTCCGGCTGTTGCGCGGCCCGCTCAAACGCCCGCGCGACGAAGCCAAGGAGATCGCGATCGCCAAGCTGCGTCGCGTGGGCCTCTCGCCCGACGTGGCTGAACGGCTGCCGGCGGAACTGTCAGGTGGCATGCAAAAACGCGTCAGCCTTGCGCGCGCCATTGCCGCCGAGCCGGAAATCATCTTTTTCGACGAGCCGACGACCGGCCTCGACCCGATCATGTCGGGGGTCATCAACGATCTGATCCGCGAGATCGTGACCGAGATGGGCGTGACCGCCATGACCATCACCCATGACATGACCAGCGTGCGCGCCATCGCCGACCGTGTGGCGATGCTGCACGGGGGCAAGATCCGCTGGACCGGACCGCTGTCGGAAATGGACGCGGCGACAGACCCTTACGTGGACCAGTTCATCCATGGCCGCGCCCAAGGCCCCATCGAAACCCTGAGGTAAGCAGATGCCCTTCGCCCCCGCCATAGTCCTGTCGATGCTTGGTCTGGGCGGTGGGCTGCCGCAACTGTGGAACCTGCGCTCGCCCGCCCCGCGCAAGCGGCTGGCGGCTGCGGCGACGGCGGTGTTTTGCGGGATATTCACGGTCGATATGATCTATGTGGCTTTCACCTTGCCCGCGTCCGGCACCAACGAAGGCGGCATTTCGGGCATTGCTATGGTCTTGTCGGCGCTGGCGGCGCTCGGGTCTTGGACTGCGGGCCTGCTCTGGGCGGGGCCAGCAACCAATGCCGACCGTGCCAGCTGGCTTGGTGCGGCGGGGGCGGTGGCCCTCTTTATCCTCGCGGCTTTCGCGGGCATCATCCAATAGCCCCGCACGCAGCACGCCTTGCCTGACCCATTGCCCCGCGCGATGGATTAGGCGACAAACCTTCATGGCCAAGAACCCCCTTTTCACCTGCTCTGCCTGCGGCGCGACCCATAACAAGTGGTCCGGTCGTTGCGATGCCTGTGGCGCGTGGAACGCGATCACCGAAGATGAACCGCTTTCCGCCCATCCGGGCGCGGGGGCCATCGGCACCAAACGCGGCGCGCGGATCGAGATGACCGATCTGGCAACCCAAGACCCTGATCCCGAAAGAACCGAGGCGGGCGTGGCCGAACTGGACCGCGTGTTGGGTGGCGGGCTGGTCAAGGCCTCTGCCATCCTGCTCGGCGGCGATCCGGGCATCGGTAAATCCACGCTTTTACTACAAGCCGCCGCGCGGTTCGCCCGCAACGGGCTGAGTGTCCTTTACATCACCGGCGAGGAAAGCCGCGCACAGGTGCAGATGCGGGCACGCCGCTTGGGGCTGGAAAAATCGCCCGTCAGGCTCGCGGCCGAGACCAACCTGCGCAACATTCTGACCACGCTTGATGCCGATCCGCCGGATCTGGTCGTGATCGACTCGATCCAGACCATGTGGTCCGACAACGTTGACAGCGCCCCCGGCACAGTCAGTCAGGTCCGCACCGCCGCGCATGAACTGACCTCTTTCGCCAAACGGCGCGGCATTGCCGTGGTGCTGGTGGGTCATGTCACCAAGGAAGGCGCCATCGCCGGCCCGCGTGTGGTCGAACATATGGTCGATACCGTTCTCTATTTCGAGGGCGAGCGCGGGCACCCTTTCCGCATTCTGCGCTCGGTCAAGAACCGCTTTGGCCCAACCGACGAGATCGGCGTTTTCGAAATGACCGGCAAGGGACTGGCCGAAGTCAGGAATCCCTCGGCGCTGTTTCTTTCCGAACGCGGCACCCCCGCCCCGGGGTCGGTGGTTTTCGCGGGGATCGAAGGCAGCCGCCCGATGCTTTGCGAAATTCAGGCGCTTGTCGCCCCCTCGCCCACGCCGCAGCCGCGCCGTTCGGTCGTGGGCTGGGATGGCGGGCGGCTGGCCATGATACTTGCCGTGCTCGAGGCGCGAGCGGGCGTGGCCTTTGCGGGGCTCGATGTCTATCTCAATGTCGCGGGCGGCCTGCGGATCAGCGAACCCGCCGCCGATCTGGCAGTCGCGGCCGCTTTGGTTTCGGCGCGCGAGGACGCGGCCCTGCCCCCGACCACCTGTGTTTTCGGGGAAATCAGCCTGTCTGGCGCCCTGCGTCCGGTGGCGCAAACGGAAAATCGGTTGAAAGAAGCGCAAAAACTTGGTTTCACGGCGTCTATCCTGCCCACGGCCACAAAAAAGCGCGGCTTGACGGGCATGGAGACGCGCGAGTTCGATGATCTCGCCGGTTTTGTCGAAGGCATTTTCGGCGCTGGGCCGAAACGATGAAGAGGTTTTGATGCAGGGTTTCACCATCATCGACGGCGTCGTTGCCGCCATCATCGTCATCTCGGCGCTCTTGGCCTATTCCCGCGGGTTCATGCGCGAACTCATGGCCATCGCCGCTTGGGTGGCCGCCGCCATCATGGCCTTTCTCTTTTCCGCACAGGTCCAGCCCCTGATCGAACAGGTGCCGATTCTGGGCGATTTCATCTCGGGCTCGTGCGAACTGACCATCATCGCGGCCTTTGCCGCGGTTTTCGCCGTTACCCTGATCGTCTTTTCAATCTTTACCCCACTTTTTTCGGCCGCGATCCAGCGCACGATTCTGGGCGGCGTCGATCAGGGCCTTGGCTTTCTTTTCGGCGTGGCGCGCGGCGTCCTGCTGGTTTCGGTGGCGTTCTTTCTCTACCAGACCATCCTGTCCTCGCAGTCGATCGAGATGGTGGACAGCAGCCGTTCGGCCGCCGTTTTCTCGCGCATGACCGACAGCATCAAGAGCCAGGACCCCGAGGCTGCACTTGGCTGGATCACCAATCGCTATGGCGAGTTGGTCAACCAATGCACGGGCGCTAACGCCTGACCATCCGGTCAAACATCGCCAGCACGGGCTTTCGCCCGTGACAGCGGCGGGGTGAGCGTCTAAACGGGGGCCGAAAGTCATCGGATTCGGACCTCAGCCATGCGTCAGATGCCTCCTGCCCATCCTTTCGACGACGACAAACTGCACGAGGAGTGCGGCATTTTCGGTGTCGTAGGGGTCACTGACGCGGCCAATTTCATCGCCTTGGGCCTGCATGCACTGCAACACCGCGGCCAAGAGGCGGGGGGCATTGTCACCCATAGTCAGGAAACGGGTTTCCATTCGGCGCGCCGCATGGGCTATGTGCGCGACAATTTCACCTCGCAAGACGTCATGCAGACCCTGCCCGGCGACATTGGCATCGGCCATGTCCGCTACTCGACCGCTGGCAGCAAGGGCCAGACCGCGATCCGCGACGTGCAGCCCTTTTTCGGCGAGTTTTCCATGGGCGGCGCGGCGATCGCGCATAACGGCAACATCACCAATGCCGATGCGTTGCGCAAAGAACTGATCGAGCGCGGCTCGATCTTTCAGTCCTCGTCCGACAGCGAATGCATCATCCACCTGATGGCGCGGTCGATGGGCCGCAATATTCCCGCGCGGATGGAAGACGCCCTACGCAAGCTTGAAGGCGCGTTTTCGGTGGTCGCCATGACCCGCACCAAACTGATCGGCGTGCGTGACCCGCTGGGTGTACGGCCACTGGTTCTGGGTCAGGTGGGCGACGGCTGGGTTCTGGCGTCCGAAACCTGTGCGCTCGACATCATCGGCGCCGAGTTCATCCGCGAGATCGAACCGGGCGAGATGGTGGTGATTTCGGCCAACGAGGGGGTTCAGTCGAACTTTCCGTTCCGCCATCAGGCCAGCCGTTTCTGCATCTTTGAACATGTCTATTTCTCGCGTCCCGACTCGATCCTCGGCGGCCGTTCGGTCTATGAGACCCGCCGCCAGATTGGCGTGGAACTGGCACGCGAGGCCCCTGTCGAGGCCGATCTCGTCTGCCCTGTCCCCGACAGCGGCACACCCGCGGCCATCGGCTATGCGCATGAAAGCGGCATCCCCTACGGCATGGGTATTATCCGCAACCAATACATGGGCCGCACCTTCATCGAGCCGACCGAGCAGATCCGCAACATGGGCGTGCGTCTGAAACTCAACGTCAACCGCGCGCTGATCAAGGGCAAGCGGGTGGTTCTGGTCGATGACTCGGTCGTGCGCGGGACCACCAGCCGCAAGATCAAGGAAATGATCCTCGATGCAGGTGCCGCCGAGGTCCACTTCCGCATCGCCAGCCCGCCAACGGCATGGCCCTGTTTCTATGGCGTCGATACGCCCCAGCGCGAAAAGCTGTTGGCCGCGACCATGACCGAAGACGAGATGCGCCAGCATCTGGGCGTGGACAGCCTGCGCTTTGTGACGCTGGACGGTCTTTACCGCGCCGTGGGCGAGGCCAATGGCCGCGACCCCAAGGCGCCGCGCTATTGCGACGCCTGTTTTTCGGGCGATTACCCTGTGGCCCCCTCCGACATGATCGAAAAGGGCTTTACCCTCAAACCCGCCGCGAAATGACCGGGGCCGACGAGGTCAGCGCCTATATCGCAGGCTGCGCCGAGCCGTTTCGCGGCGCGTTGATCCGCCTCAGGACGGAATTGCGCGCGCTGTTGCCCGAGGCCGAAGAACGCATGTCCTACGGGATGCCCGGCTTTCGGCTTGGCGGGAAAATGGTTGCGGGCTACGCCGCCTTTGCCAGACATATCGGCTACTACCCCCACTCCGGCTCGGTCATCCCCCGCTTTGCGACCGAGATCGAGGCCGCGGGGCTCAAGCACAGCAAGAGCGGTGTCACCTTTGCACCCGAACACCCGATCCCGATGGAACTCTTTGCCCGTATTCTTGCGGCAAGACTGGCCGAAGCGGGCCTGAACTGACCCCCGTTTGCCGCCCTTGACCTGACGCACACATTGGGATCAATAGCGCCCCATGGACAAGATTGCTCTTATCACCGGCGCTTCGCGCGGCATCGGCGCGGCTCTGGCCGAGGCGCTGGCGCCTGAATATCACATCGTCGCGGTCGGCAAGACCGTGGGTGCGCTCGAGGAACTGGACGACCGCATCCGCGCGCGCGGCGGCGAGACGACATTGGCGCCGATGGATGTGACGGTCGAGGCCGCGATGCAGCAGCTTTGCCGCTCGATCTTTGATCGCTGGGGCAAGATCGACCTCTGGATCCACCCCGCGATCTACGCCGCGCCGATGGCCCCTGCCGCGACCACGGCGGAAAAGGAAATGAACAAATCGATCGAGGTGAACCTGCGCGCGACCTCGCGCCTTGTTACCTATATCGCGCCGCTGCTGGGACAAACGGGCCGCGCCGTGTTCTTTGACGATCCACGCGCGGGCGAGCCATTCTTTGGCGTTTACGGGGGCACCAAGGCCGCCCAGATCGCCCTTGCGCGTAGCTGGCAGCAAGAAACCAACCGCACCGGCCCCGCCGTGCGGATCGTGACCCCGCGCCCCATGCCCACCGCGACCCGCGCGCGGTTCCATCCCGGCGAAGATCGCGCCAAGCTGACGCCCTGCGCATCCGAGGCAGCACGGCTTTTGCCCGAGATCCTCGGCTGACGCAGCCCCGCGCTTGCCCGACCCCGACCCTTGGCATAGGAAGATGACAATGGCAGGGGGCGGGATGCGCATACTCATCACCAATGACGACGGTATCAACGCCCCGGGTCTGCGCGTGCTCGAGGCGATTGCCACAGAACTCGCGGGTCCCGCGGGCGAGGTCTGGACGGTGGCCCCTGCCTTTGAACAGTCGGGCGTTGGTCACTGCATCAGCTATACGCACCCCATGCTGATTGCCGAGCTAGGCCCCCGCCGCTTTGCGGCCGAGGGCAGCCCCGCAGACTGTGTGCTGGCCGCTGTGCATGACGTGATGGTGGGCTGCCCGCCGGATCTGGTGCTTTCGGGCGTCAACCGTGGCAATAACGCGGGCGAGAATGCGCTTTATTCCGGCACCATCGGCGGCGCGATCGAGGCCGCGCTGCAGGGTCTGCCGGCCATTGCGCTGTCGCAGTTCATGGGCCCCGAAAACCGCAATCTGCCCGACCCGTTCGCCGCCGCCGCCGTTCATGGCGCGGCGTTGATCCGTCGGCTGTTGGGCGCGGAATTCTGGGACAATGGCGACTATCGGCTGTTTTACAATGTCAACTTCCCGCCCGTTCCCGCCAGTGCCGTAACGGGCACCGAGGTGACCGTTCAGGGCTATCGCCGCAAAAGCCGGTTCTCGACCGAGCCGCATCTGTCGCCGTCGGGCAAACGGTTTCTGTGGATCAAAGGCGGCGACCAGCATGAACGCACCGCGCCGGGTTCGGATGTCGCGGCAACGCTGGATGGGCGGATCTCGGTCACACCCATGCGCGCCGATCTGACGGCGCATGACGCCTTTGACCATATCCGCGAGGCGCTGGCATGAGCGCCGATCCCGAAACGCTGATGCAGTTTCTCTTTGCGCTGCGCTCGCGCGGCGTCACCGATACCCGCGTTCTGGGCGCGATGGAAAAGATCGACCGCGCGCTGTTTCTCAAAGGCCTGTTTGCAGGGCGCGCCTATGAGGATGTGCCGCTGCCGATCGCCTGTGGCCAGACCATCAGCCAGCCCTCGGTCGTGGGTATCATGACACAGGCGCTGGATGTTCAACCCCGCGACAAGGTGTTGGAGGTGGGCACCGGATCGGGCTATCAGGCCGCAGTCCTGAGCCAGTTGGCCCGCCGCGTCTATACCGTGGACCGCTATCGGCGTCTGGTGGCCGAGGCGCGCGCGGTTTTTGAAGAGCTGGACCTGACCAATATCACGGCGTTTACCGCCGACGGCAGCTTTGGCCTGCCCGATCAGGCCCCCTTTGATCGCATCCTCGTGACCGCCGCAGCCGAGGATCCGCCCGGCCCGCTCTTGGCGCAACTCAGGATCGGCGGTATCATGGTTCTGCCCGTGGGTCAGTCTGACACCATCCAGAGCCTGATCCGCGTGCGCCGGACCGAAAGCGGTTTTGACTATGAGGAACTGCGGCCGGTCAGATTCGTGCCCCTTGTCGAGGGGCTGGGACAGGACTAGACGGGGGAAAACCCCGAAAGGCCCGACAAAAGGGCCGGTCATGAGGAACGAGCAATGACCCCTACGCTTGCCCGCACTTATCGCCTGACGAGCATCCTTGCCGCGGGTGCCCTGATTTCCGCCTGCGAAATGGTGGACCCCGATCTGCGCAATTACAGCGGCAACGGGCTGGATACGTCGACCGCCGCGACCAACAGCACGGCACGCGCCATGCCGGACTCGCGCGGGATCATCACCTACCCCAATTATCAGGCCGTCATCGCCAGAAGCGGCGATACCGTTGCCACCGTGGCAGCCCGAATTGGCGTGGATCCTGCCGAATTGGCCCGTTTTAACGGGGTTTCGCCCACCGCGTCGCTGCGCGAAGGCGAAGTTCTGGTGCTGCCCTTCCGCGTTTCGACCGACATCACGTCGATTGCCTCGGGCGCGATCGACCGCGCAGGTTCGGGTGGCGTGACCACCACGTCGCTTGGTCAGGCGCAGCCGGGATCGGATCAGCCCTTTACCGCGCCGCCGGGCGGCGAACCCATTCGCCATCAGGTCCAGCGGGGCGAGACGGTCTATACGATCTCGCGGCTCTACAACGTTCCGGTGCGCACGATTGCCGAATGGAACGGGCTGGGCGCTGATTTGAACGTGCGTGAGGGCCAGCAGCTGTTGATCCCCCATGCCGCAGGCGACAGCACCGGAACTGCTGACCCTGTCACCCTGCCCGGAACCCAGTCACCGACGCCGACACCCCCCTCGGCCGCAACGCCGTTGCCCGTCGAAACCGTGCCCGCAGCGACCGAAACCGCCCCGCCGGCGACCCCGGATCTGGGCACAACCGCCGCGACCAGCGAAAAGCCGCTGATCATGCCGGTGCAGGGTTCCATCGTGAACGCCTATGATCCTGGCAAGAACGAGGGCATCGACATCGCCGCCGCTGCCGGCACCGAGGTTCACGCCGCCGCCGCTGGCACCGTGGCCGCTGTGACCACAGACACCAATGGCGTGGCCATCGTCGTGATCAAGCACGCCGGCAATCTGCTGACCGTCTACACATTCATCGACAACCTCAAAGTCGCCAAAAACGACAGCGTGAGCCAAGGCCAAGTGATCGGTCTGGTGCGCGAGGGCAGCCCCTCGATCCTGCACTTCGAGGTTCGTGACGGGCTGTCGAGCGTCGATCCCACGCTATACCTGCCCTGAACCGAGGGTCAGGCCAGCCTAGCGGTTCGGCCTGATCCCGTGCCGGCCCGCAAGATCGGTAAAGAATTGCCACGCGACGCGGCCCGAACGCCCGCCGCGTGTGGCCTGCCATTCAATAGCCTCGGCGCGTAGCGTTGCATCGTCGATGGTCAGGCCATGCGCGTCGCAATAGCCGCGGATCATCGTCAGATACTGATCCTGATCGCAGGGGTGGAACCCAAGCCAAAGACCAAATCGGTCCGACAGCGAGACCTTTTCTTCCACCGCCTCGGCGGGGCTGATGGCGGTCGAGCGTTCGTTTTCGATCATGTCGCGCGGCATCAGATGCCGGCGGTTCGACGTGGCATAAAGCACGACATTGTCGGGCCTGCCCTCGATCCCGCCATCCAAGACCGCCTTCAGCGATTTGTAATGCGCATCATCATGGCTGAACGACAGATCATCGCAAAACAGCACAAACCGCTCTTGCGCGCCCCGCAACAGCGCAAGGCACCGTCCGATCGAGGCCAAATCCTCGCGCTGGATTTCGACAATCTTGAGCGCGGGAAAATCGCGGGCCACATCGGCGTGGACCGCTTTGACAAGGCTCGATTTGCCCATCCCGCGCGCGCCCCACAGCAGGGCGTTATTTGCAGGCAGACCCGCCGCGAATTGGCGGGTATTGGCCACCAGCGTGTCGCGGGCACGGTCGATGCCGATCAAAAGGCCGATATCGACACGTGACACATGGGCCACCGGCACCAGTCGGTCAGGATCAGGATGCCAGACAAAGGCCTCGGCCGTCGCAAAGTCGGGCTTGGGCAGCGGTGCGGGGCTCAGGCGCTCCAGCGCGGCGGCGATACGGGCAAGCTCGTCACTCACGCCTTGTCCTCCTGAGGGGCGACCTCCGCGCCGGTCTCTTCGTCCCAAAGGCCCTCGGCCTTAAGCTTGTCAATGCGCTGACGCTCGACACGGGCCACAAGGAAGATCGAAATCTCGTAAAGCCCATAGACCACCGAGAACAGGATCAACTGGCTGACGACATCGGGCGGCGTGGCGATACCGGCAACGATCAGAATCGCGACACTCGCGTATTTACGCATCGATTTGAGGCCTGCGGCCCCGACCAGTCCCGCCTTGCCCAACAACGTCAAGAGGACCGGCAACTGAAAACAAAGCCCGAAAGCCACGATGAATTTCATAGTCAGGCTCAGATAGGCCTGTGCCGAGCCCTGAAAGGCTATACCGGCGATGGGGCTTTCGGTGGCCGTCGTTGCGGCCTCGCCCAAAAGACTGCCAGCCTGTTGGAAACCAAGGAAGAATCCGAATGCCAGTGGCGTAATCACATAATAGGCGAAGGCCGCGCCGAGAAAGAACATGAAGGGCGACGCCACCAGAAACGGCAGAAAAGCCCGCTGTTCAGAGCGATAAAGCCCCGGCGCCACAAAGCGCCACATCTGATAGCTGATGACCGGAAACGACAGAACCAGACCACCCAGAAGCGAAATCGAAACCGCGACGAAAAAGCCCTCTTGCAGCGCCAACAACACCAGACCGCAACTTTGTTGGCCGTCGGCCTCGAGCGCGGTGCAGAGCGGACGGGTCAGAAAGTTGAAGATCGGGTTCCAGACCGTAAAGCTCAGCAGCATCGCCACCGTAAAGGCCAGCAGTGATTTGATCAGCCGCGAGCGGAGTTCGGTGAGATGCTCGATCAACGGGGCAGAGCTGTCGTCGATCTTGTCTTCGTCGTCACGGGCCATCATTCACTTCCGGTCTTGGATGCGGCCTTGGGGGCGGCTTTGGTCTTTTTCGGGGCGGCGGCTGTCCCGGCAGCGGGCTTGGGCGCCGCCTTTTTGGGCTTGGGCTGGGCCTGCGCTGGCGACGGCGTCGCCGCCTCGGCGGGTGCCTCGGCGGTGGCCGCCTTGGCCTCGTCCCGCTCTTTGCGTTCTTTGGCGACGCGCTTGGTGGCCTCGTCGACCTTGGCGCGGATCTCGGCGCGTTCTTGGCTCAGTTTTTCCGTCTCGCCACCGGGCTTGAAGCTGGAGGCGACGCTCTTCTTGACCGTGTCAGTCCCGTATTTGATCGGGTTGGTGGCTGCGCGAAGCGTCTTTTCAATGTCAGAGACGCCAGATTCCTTGGCGGCACTTTCCATCGCGCGGCTAAATTCGCGGGCAAGGCTGCGCGCTTTGCCCGTGAACTGGCCCAGCGCATGAAACATACGCGGAAGGTCCTTGGGACCAACCACAATCAGCCCGACGATGCTGATCAGCAGCATCTCGCTCCAGCCCAGACCAAACATGGCCGCTCCTTCCGCCCTAGGGGGTCAGTGGCCGATCAGGCCTGATCTTTTTCTTCCGAAGGCGTCACGTCCTTGGCGTTCGAGGCAGCGGCCTCTTCCAACTCGCGTTTGCCATCATCGACGCCCTTCTTGAAGGCAGTGATGCCCTTGCCCACTTCGCCCATCAGCGACGAAATCTTGCCGCGACCAAAAAGGACCAGCACGACAACAGCGATCAGCAGGATGCCCATAGGGCCAATAGAGTTCAGCATGTCAATCTCCCGTAACCGGGGCGGCTTGCCCCGATGAATACCCTAACCTGCTTACGCCCGCGCCCTTGGCACTGGAAAGCCCCAATGGGGCTGGCGCGGCGCTTTTTGTGACATTAGTCTGTCAGGAGCGGAAAAAGAGGCACCCCGAAATGGGCAAGGCAATGAACCGGCGGTCGGACAGGTTGTTCAGCCTGATCCAGATTCTGCGCGACGGGCGGCGCCACCGCGCCGAGGATATGGCGCGCAAACTGGGTGTGACCGTCCGCACCATCTACCGCGACATGGAGGCCATCGTCGCCTCGGGCGTTCCGGTCGAGGGCACCCGCGGGCGCGGCTACCGTGCCGCTGCGGCGGTGACCTTGCCCCCGCTCAACCTGTCGATGACCGAGCTTGAGGCCCTACATCTGGGGCTTGCCGCCGTGGGCAGTCAGGGTGACGACGAACTATCGCAGGCCGCGCGCAGCGTCTCGGCCATGCTGGATGCCGCCCTGCCCGAGGACCGTTTGACCAGCCCCGCGCCTTGGGGTCTGGCGATCTATCCCTTTGCCGATGCCGCACGCGGGTTGCAGCACCTGCCCAACGTGCGCCGCGCGATCCGCGAGCGGCTCAAGCTGTGGCTTTTGATGAGTGATGTGACAGACCTCATGCCCCATCGCGTGGTCAGGCCCTTGCAACTGGAATATTGGGGGCGGCTATGGACGCTGACCGTCTGGTGCGAAACCGCCGTGGCCTTTGACGTGATCCGGCTGGATCTGGTCGATGCTGTCGAAGTGCTGGACGAGCGGTTCGTGGACGAGCCGGACAAGGGGCTGGAAACCTTCCTCGATCAACTCGATCAGCTTTAGGCGCGGGGAAACACAAAGCAGCGGTCGCGCCGGATCATCAACCACATGGGCGTGCCGACCTTGGGCAAAAAGACCGAAGGCACCTGCGCCTTGAGGATCGAGCCGTCATAGTCCATGCGAAACTCGATCAGGCTGTCCGATCCCATGAACCGCGCCCGTTCAACCACGCCCCGCGCGGCGGAACCGTCCGTGGGTGTGGGGTTGGGGCCCTTGCCGCCGCGATCAAAGTCGATGCGCAGATGCTGGGGCCGGATCACGATATCCACGGCCGTGCCATCGGCCACGCCTGGCGCCAGAAACTGACCAAAGGCGTTTTCGGTCAGCGCGCCCCGCACGGTGCTGGGGATCACGTTGATATCACTGAAAAACGCGGCCGCTTCGCTATCGACGGGGGTGTTGTAGATATTATAGGGCGCGCCGCGCTGAACGATCCGTCCGGCCCGCATCAACAAGATCTCGTCAGCCATGCGCATCGCCTCGGACGGTTCATGGGTGACCAGAAGAACCGCCGTGCCTTCGGATTTCAGCACGTCCAGCGTTTCGTCGCGAATGCCATCCCTCAGGCGGTCGTCCAGACCAGAGAACGGTTCGTCCATCAGCATGATACGCGGTCGCGGTGCCAGCGCACGTGCCAGCGCCACACGCTGTTGTTCGCCGCCCGACAGTTCGTGCGGATAATGGTTGATGTGATGGCCCATACCCACCTTGGCCAACAATTCCTCGACCCGGGCGCGGTTGGCGGCGCGGCTGCCGCCAAGACCAAAGGCCACGTTACCGGCGACATCCAGATGGGGAAACAGCGCAAAGTCCTGAAACATCAGGCCGATGCCACGCGCCTCGGGCGGTGCGCCGCGCCCGTCGCGGCTGATCTCATGCCCATCGACCAGAACCACACCGCGATCTTCATGCTCGACGCCGGCAATGATGCGCAATGTTGTCGATTTACCGCAGCCCGAGGGGCCAAGCAGACAGCTCACCTGCCCCGGCTGCACGGTCAGAGACACATCACGAACCACGCTGCGGCCATCAAAGGCGCGGCTGATCTGGCGTATTTCAAGGCGCGGCGGCAGGGGCAATGGATTTCCGACCAAAGCAATCAGGTATCAACGCCTGTTAGCAAGGCGCGCGGCGCGGGGCAAGCTTAGAGGGTGGCGTTCATGATCCCGCCATCAAGCAAGATATTCTGGCCCACGATGAATCCGGCACGTTCCGAACAGAGAAACGCGCACATCGCCCCGAAATCTTGGGGCGTTCCATAGCGGCGGGCCGGAATTGCCGCCACGCGCTGGGCCTTGGCCTCGGCGATGCTGATGCCCTTGGCCTTGGCGGCATCGGCGTCAAGTTTTTCGGCGCGGTCAGTGGCATGCGCCCCCGGCAAGAGGTTGTTGATGATGACACCCTGAGGCGCGACCTGCCGCGCGGTGCCGGCCACATAGCCCGTCAGGCCCGTGCGGGCGGCGTTTGATAGCCCCAGCGTGGCAATGGGCGCTTTGACCGACTGCGAGGTGATATTGACCACACGGCCCCAGCCGCGCGCGATCATGCCAGGCATCAGGGCAGTCATCAGCGCGATCGGGGTCAGCATATTGGCATCAAGCGCCTTGATGAAATCGTCGCGGTTCCAATCAGACCACATCCCGGGCGGCGGGCCGCCCGCGTTGGTGACAAGGATATCCACATCGCCCGCCGCGGCGATCACGGCGGCCTGACCCTCGGGCGTGGTCACATCACAGGCCACCGTCGCGACCTTGACGCCATAGCGCGCGCGAAGGACTGCGGCCGTTGCCTCCAGCGCCTCGGCGCCGCGCGCATTCAGCACCAGATCAACGCCCGCTTCGGCCAGTGCCTCGGCGCAGCCGCGCCCCAGCCCTTTGGACGACGCGCAGACCAGCGCCTTGCGGCCTTTGATACCAAGATCCATATCGCTCTCCCTGTTACCAACCGGACTAGCACCCGTGCGGGAACTGGGCAACAATACCGCCTACATTGCAGTACGGATTCCTTTTGATTAACGCCCCCGCATGAACACCAACGCCATCCAGACCCTCAATCTTCAGGTCTATCCTGCGGCCGATTTTACGGTGACCGTCGGCGCGGCCGAGGGCGACGCCTTGTCCTTTGCTGACGAGATGGTGCTGGATGACATCTATGCGCTGTCACGCCATGCCACCAAACAGCCGCTGAAGGTCGATCTGCTGGAAGATGGCCAGAAGTTCCGTATTCGCCATGACAGCCCGCAGGGGCACGCCGGCAATATCACCGTGATCGACAGCTGCCTCAGCCTGATGGCCGCCGACAGCACGCTGGTCGAGGCGCTGGTGCTGGTCGAGGTCGAAGACGACACCGCCGCCGCGATCTATCTCTTGCCCTTGGCGCCCATCGAGCGGCTGGAGGAATACCGGCTTGTCGGTCTGGACCGTCACGCCGCCACCACACGTTTTGCCGAACTGGCCTGTGTGTCGTTTACGCGCGGCACGCATGTGACCTTGGGCTCTGGCGCGCAGGTGCCTGTCGAAAGGCTGAAGGTTGGCGACAAGGTGCTGACCCGCGACGATGGCCCGCAGCCTATCCGCTGGATCGGGCGCATGACCGTCCGCGCGGTCGGGGCCTTTGCGCCCGTGGTGATCCGCAAGGGCGTTTTGCATAACGCCAACGATCTGGTGATGAATCCCGACCACCGGATTTTCATCTACCAGCGCGAAGACAAGGTGGGGGCGGGCCGCGCGGAGGTGCTGATCAAGGTGCGCCACCTGATCGACGACAAGGGCGTGTTCCAGCAAGACGGCGGTTTCGTGGACTATTTCCAACTGTTGTTCGACGACCACCAGATCATCTACGCCGAGGGCATCGCCGCCGAGAGCCTGCTGGTTGACCCCCGCACCGCGGCCGCCCTGCCCCAAAGCGCCATTGCCCCCGTCAGCGAGGGCGCAGGCAGCCATCGGCATCGCCACCATCTGGACTACGAGATTCAGGATAGTCTTTTGACCGGATCGCAGATGGTGGACCTGCTCAAACGCGCCTCGTCGGCCTGACGCACCGCTTGCCAGAAAGGCGGTGCTCGCCTATAGGCCCCACATGCTTGACGCCGTGAAAAACACCTCCGCCCTTCCGCCCGAAATCGCCCGCCGTCGGACCTTTGCGATCATCTCGCACCCCGACGCCGGCAAGACGACCCTAACGGAAAAGTTCCTCTTGTTCGGGGGCGCCATCCAGATGGCCGGACAGGTGCGCGCCAAGGGTGAGGCACGCCGCACACGGTCCGACTTTATGAAGATGGAACAGGATCGCGGCATTTCGGTTTCCGCCTCGGCCATGTCCTTTGATTTCGGCAAATACCGCTACAACCTTGTCGACACGCCCGGCCACTCGGACTTTTCGGAAGACACCTATCGCACGCTGACGGCGGTTGATGCCGCCGTTATGGTGATCGACGGCGCCAAGGGCGTCGAAAGCCAGACGCGCAAGCTCTTTGAGGTTTGTCGTCTGCGCGACCTGCCGATCCTGACCTTCTGTAACAAGATGGACCGCGAAAGCCGCGATACCTTCGAGATCATCGACGAGATTCAGGAAAACCTTGCCATCAACGTGACCCCCGCCAGCTGGCCCATCGGCCTCGGCCGTGAGTTCATCGGCTGCTACGACATTTTGCGTGACCGGCTGGAACTGATGGACCGTGCCGACCGCAACAGGGTGGCGGAGTCGATCAAGATTGACGGGCTCGACGACCCCAAGATCGCGCAATACGTGCCCGCCAACCTATTGGAAAAGCTGCGCGAAGAGCTGGAAATGGCGCGTGCGCTTTTGCCTGCGCTGGACCCGCAGGCGGTGCTTGAGGGTCATATGACGCCGATCTGGTTCGGCTCGGCCATCAACTCTTTCGGCGTCAAGGAATTGATGGAGGGCATCGCGGCCTATGGCCCCGAACCGCAGCCCCAGCGCGCCCAAAGCCGCATGATCGGCCCCGACGAACCCAAAGTGACGGGATTTGTGTTCAAGGTGCAGGCCAATATGGACCCCAAGCACCGCGACCGCGTGGCCTTTGTGCGCCTAGCCTCGGGCCATTTCGAGCGCGGGATGAAACTGCAGCACGTGCGTGCCGGTAAACCCATCACCGTATCGGCCCCCGTGCTGTTTCTGGCCGCCGACCGCGAACTGGCGGAAGAGGCTTGGGCAGGCGACATCATCGGCATTCCCAACCATGGGCAATTGCGTATCGGTGACACGCTGACCGAGGGCGAGGCCCTGCGCGTGACTGGCATCCCTTCATTCGCACCCGAGCTTTTGCAGAACTGCCGCGCGGGCGACCCGATGAAGGCCAAGCATCTGGAAAAGGCTTTGATGCAGTTCGCCGAAGAAGGCGCGGCCAAAGTGTTCAAGCCGCAGATCGGCTCGGGTTTTATCGTGGGTGTCGTCGGCGCGCTGCAATTCGAGGTCTTGGCCAGCCGGATCGAGATCGAATACGGCCTGCCCGTGCGGTTCGAAGTCTCGCAATTCACCTCGGCCCGCTGGGTTTCAGGTGACAAGCTCGCGGTCGAGAAATTCGCAGGGGCCAACAAGCAGCATATGGCCACCGACAATGACGGTGATCTGGTCTATCTGACCCGTCTGCAATGGGACATCGACCGCGTGTCACGCGACTATCCCGATGTCAAATTGACCGCGACCAAGGAAATGATGGTCTAACGCGCCGCGCGGTCCCGCGCGCGGCGGTTCCTGCGTCGCCGCAAACGCGGGGTCCAGAACAGGATCAACCCGCTGGTGCCAAAGACCACAAGCGCCGCGGCGGTCAGGTCTGCCGGCCAATAGCCCAGCCGCGTGCCGACCCAGCCGCGCGTATGCAGGGATGACAGGATACGCGACCAGCGCCATTCGGTGGCCAACCTTGTGCCATCCGGCGCATAGGCAATGGTGCGGTAGCGGGTTTCGATCCATGTAAAGCCGGTCTCGCGATCAATCACCACCGCATCGTCGCCCGCGTCCACTGTCCAGACCCAACGACCGGCATAGGTCTGGTCGGTAGTGATGGCATAGCTGGCGCCGGGTCGCAGGCGCGCGGCGGTCGCAATCGCCCCCGCCGCCGTTTCGACTGCCTGTCCGGTGCCGGCGGCTGCGTAAAAGGCCGGATCAGGCAAATGCGTCACCGGAAACAGCGGCAGGATCAGGCTGCGGTGATTGAGGTAAAGCCCCGTCAGACCGGCCAAAATCACCCAAGGCAGGATCAGCGCACCCAGCCAGCCATGCAGCCAGCGCAGCTTGCGTTCGATGTTCCAGCGCTCGAAAAGACTCATGCCACACCCCTTGTTGTGGACAAGCTGCCGCAAACTGCGGTGCCTTGCCATAAACCATGGTTCCAAAACCGGCGAAACCCTGCCCCGCGCCCCTACAATCATTGACCGAAGGGGGCAAAGCGCGTATGGAGCCGCGAGCCCGTCTTGGGCCATCCGCCGCGGGGCGCCCGAAACTTGCGTCCCTTAACCCTGCCTGACCGGAACGCCTGTCTGGCAACACAAGGACGTACATGACCAAATTCGCTGACCTGCACCTTGATCCCAAGGTGCTCAAGGCCGTATCCGAGGCCGGCTACGAAACCCCCACGCCTATTCAGGCCGGCGCCATTCCTCCGGCGCTCGAAGGCAAGGATGTGCTGGGAATTGCCCAGACCGGCACCGGCAAGACCGCTTCGTTCACCCTGCCGATGATCACCATGCTGGGCCGCGGCCGCGCCCGCGCCCGTATGCCGCGCAGCCTCGTTTTGTGCCCCACCCGCGAACTTGCGGCACAGGTGGCCGAAAACTTTGACGTCTATGCCAAGCACACCAAGCTGACCAAGGCGCTGTTGATCGGGGGCGTGAGCTTCAAGGATCAGGACATGCTGATCGACAAGGGCGTTGATGTGCTGATCGCCACGCCCGGCCGCCTCTTGGACCATTTCGAGCGCGGCAAGCTTTTGCTGACCGGCGTGCAGATCATGGTGGTGGACGAGGCCGACCGTATGCTCGACATGGGTTTCATCCCTGACATCGAGCGTATTTTCAACCTCACCCCCTTCACCCGCCAGACACTGTTCTTTTCGGCCACGATGGCGCCCGAGATCGAGCGGATCACCAATACATTCCTCCACGCGCCCGTGCGTATCGAGGTTGCCCGTCAGGCGACGACCTCGGAAACCATCACGCAGGGCGTGGTGATGTTCAAAGCGTCGCGCCGCGAAAACGAAGGCAGCGAAAAACGTGCTGTCCTGCGGGCGTTGATTGATGCCGAGGGCGAAACCTGCACCAACGCGATCATCTTCTGCAACCGCAAGACGGACGTTGATATCGTCGCCAAGTCGTTGAAAAAATACGGCTATAATGCCGAGGCGATCCATGGCGATCTGGAACAGTCGCACCGCACCCGCACGTTGGACGGGTTCCGCGAAGGCACGATCCGTTTCCTTGTGGCCTCTGACGTGGCTGCCCGCGGTCTGGATATTCCGGCCGTCACCCATGTGTTCAACTTCGACGTGCCAAGCCATGCCGAGGATTATGTGCATCGCATTGGCCGCACCGGTCGCGCGGGTCGCACCGGCAAGGCGCTGATGATCTGCACGCCGCGCGACGACAAGTATTTCGCTGCCATCGAAAAGCTGATCGACAAGGAAGTGCCGCGGCTTGAAACCCCCGCGATTTCCGAGCGCCCCGAGCAGGAAGAACGCCCACGCCGCGACCGCAAGGAACGCAGCGATCGTAAAGAACGCGGCGAGCGTCGCGAACGCGCGCCGCGCCGCGCCGAGGTGGCCGAGGTTCTTGAAACGGTCGAGCCGGTCTCGGTTGCGCCCGAAGCGCCCGAACCCGTCGTGGCCGACCCCGCCCCGCGCGACGACCAACCCCGCCGCCGCGAGCGTCGTGATGACAAGCGCGAGGAGCGCGGTCACGACAAGGGCGAACGCCGCGACCGCAAGGACAACCGCGTCATGGGCCTTGGCGACGATACGCCGACCTTTATCCGCCTGAGTTTCGACGAACGGCGCGGTCAGAAATCCTGAAAATGACAAAGGGCGGCCCCACGGGCCGCCCTTGATCTTTTAGCCGTCGCCCGACCTCAGGTCAGACGGCTGACGACCACCATGACCTCGGGCTTTTTGCCGATTTCGATCTGCGCCAGATTGCGCACGATCTTGCGGATCTCTTTTTCCAGCCGCTCATCGTCCAACAAGGTCTTGTCGTCGGCGCGATTCATATACTGGCTCAGATCGCCTTCCAGCACTTCGACCAGCGGCACGCCGGAACTGCCGGTTTCGGGCAGGCCCATCAACTCGCACCACGGATCGCCCAGCGGTTCGTCATGTTCATCGATCAAGAGATTGACGACGATCACCCCGCCCAAAGCCATGCGGATACGGTCACGCACGATGCCGTCAAGGTTGCCGATCAACTGGCTCCCATCCAGATAGGTGCGCCCCGCCTCGACATGGCCGCAGACCACGGGAACGTTGCCCGACAGGCTGATCATCGTGCCATTGGGTGCCACAACGCCGGTCAGGCCGCTTTCAGCGCCAAGTTTCACATGCTCGCGCAGGTGGCGATGCTCACCATGCATCGGGATCAGGAATTGCGGCTGGATCAACTGATGCATGCGTTGCAGATCGGGACGGTTGGCATGGCCCGAGACGTGATATTTGCCGCCGCTTTCGTCAACGATATCGACGCCTATTTCGGAAAAGTTGTTCATCACGCGGATCACGCCGCGTTCGTTGCCGGGGATCGTCTTGGACGAAAAGAGGAAGGTATCGCCCTCTTTCATCGACAGGCCCAGATAGGCGCCCTGCGACAGCGCGGCCGATGCGGCGCGCCGCTCGCCCTGGCTGCCGGTAACGATCAGCATCAACCGCCCGCGCGACACTTCGCGTGCGTCCTCGGGCGTGATCGTCGCCGGAAAATCGGAAAGAATGCCGGCCTCGACGCCGGTTTCAATCATCCGGCGCATGGCGCGGCCCAAAAGGCACACCTCGCGACCGGCTCGCTTGCCCGCTTCGGCCAGCGTTTTGACGCGCGCGATGTTCGAGGCAAAGGTCGTGGCGACGATCATCCCCGTCAACGAGGCCACTAGCGCGTCCAGTTCTTCGGCTAGGCTGGCTTCGGACCGGCCTGGCAGGGGCGAAAAGACGTTGGTGGAATCGCAGACCAATGCCTTGACGCCATCCTTGGCGATCTCGGTAAACATCGCCTCGTCAAAAGCCTCGCCCACGACCGGCGTCTTGTCGATCTTGAAGTCGCCCGAATGGACGATCCGGCCCTGCGGCGTATCGATGACCAAGGCCGAGCTTTCGGGGATCGAATGGCTGAGCGGCGCAAAGCCCACACTGAAAGGTCCGGCTTTCACCGTCTGGGGCCATGGTTCGGCGACATGCACCGCCTTTTCGGGCTGACCATGCTCGGCCATTTTGCGCCGCGCGATATTGGCGGTGAAATTGCGGGCGTAAACCGGCGCGCCCAGCGTCTCCCACAACAAACCAAGTGCGCCGATATGGTCTTCGTGCGCGTGGGTGATGAAAATTGCGTCGATGCGGTCCTTGGCGGCGGCAAGGTAGTCGATATCGGCCATGATCAGATCGACACCGGGCGAGCCATCCATATCGGGGAAGGTCACGCCCAGATCCACGACGATCAACCGCTCTTGGCCCGGCACACCATAGCCATAGACATAGGTGTTCATGCCGATCTCGCCGGCGCCGCCCAAAGGCAAATAGATCAGTCGTTCGGCGGCCTGTGCCTTCTTGCTCATTCGGTATCCTTGTTGAAGCGGTGGATGACCGTCAGGCCATGCATGGTGAGATCATCCTCGATCCCGTCAAACAGCACATCGTTCCCCCCGAACAAAGATGCAAGCCCGCCCGTGCCGATTACCCGCATTTCATGGCCTCTCTCGGCCTTGATGCGTGTGCAAATCTCTTTGACCAGACCCACGTAGCCCCAAAAGACGCCGGACTGCATGCAAGCCACCGTATTGGTGCCCACGACACGCTGCGGCTTGGTGATATCGACATGTGGCAGCGCCGCTGCGGCCATGTGCAGCGCCTCGAGGCTGAGGTTGACGCCGGGCGCGATGACGCCGCCCACATAGGCGCCGTCATGATCCACCACGTCAAAGGTCGTGGCCGTGCCGAAATCGACGACGATCAGGTTCCCGCCATGCCGATCAAAGGCGCCAGCGGTGTTGACCAGCCGGTCGGGACCAACGCTGGTGCCCTCGTCCACGCGCGGGTTCACAGGCAGGCGGCACTCGGGGCGGCCGACGACGATGGGACGACAGTTGAAGTAACGATCGGCAAGCACGCGCAGATTAAAGACGACGCGTGGCACGGTCGAGGACACGATCACATCGGTGATCTCGGCCTCGATCTTGCGCAGGTTCATCAACGTCGAAAGCCAGACGTAATACTGGTCCGCCGTGCGTTTATGATCCGTCGCGGTGCGCCATGTGGCGATAAAGTCGGCACCGTCCCAGATTGAAAAGACGGTATTGGTATTGCCGCAGTCGATAGCCAGAAGCATGTCGCCTCCTCAGAAATAGACATCGGCGGCCGCAATGGTGCGGCGGCCTGTTCCGGTGATGAGGACAAGGTTGCCCTCTTCGTCGATGGTGTCAAAGATCCCGCTGACGGCCTCGGTGCCGGTGCGGGCGGTGATTTCCTCGCCCAGACGCGCCGCGTGGCGCAACCAGTCCTCGCGGATGCGCGCAAATCCCAAGAGTTCCAGTTTGGCCTCTTGGGTGGCATAGGCCCCTGCCAATGTCGTCAGGAAAACCTCGGGCGCAACCGCCTCGCCACCTTCGCCCAACACGCTGACAGGGGTAAAGGGCGTGCCCGGCGCTGGCGGGGGCGCGTGGCGCAGGTTCACGCCGAAACCGATCGACAGGTAATCGACAAAGGCGCCGCCGCGCCCCGCGCTTTCCAACAGGATGCCCGCGACCTTGCCCTCGTTCAGCAAAACGTCATTCGGCCATTTGCAGGCCAGTTTGCTGCGGTCGACATAAAGGCTCAGCGCCTCGAACAGCGCATTGGCCGCAAGGAAAGATCGCCGTGCCGCCTCGGCGGGCGTCGCGGCGGGGCGAAACACCAGCGTAGCCGAAAGGTTTCCGGGCGTATCTGCCCAAACACGACCGCGGCGGCCCCGACCTTCGGTCTGCCGCCGCGCCATGATCCATGTAGGGCGATCGATCAGGGCCACGCGCCGCGCGGCCTCTGACATCGTGCTGTCCACCTCGTCGAGGATGATCCGGTCGTAGCCTTTTGGCCAGTATCCGGTCATCGCCGCGTCAGTTCACAAGTGCCGCCGCAGCGACCTGCGCGATGGTTTCGATCCCGAAAAGATTGACCACGCCGACCAGCATGATCGCCGCCGAACCCATCAGCATGACCCAGAGCGTGGGATCAAGCTTGCCGTCCAGCGCCTCGGTTTCTTGGCCGAAATACATGAAGTAGACGATCCGCAGGTAATAGTAGGCACCGATGACCGAGGCCACGACGCCAAGGATCGCCAGCCAAGCAAAGCCCGCATCAAAGGCCGCGCGCAGCACGTAGAACTTACCGAAAAAGCCGACCATCGGCGGCACACCGGCAAGGCTGAAAAGCAGCACCAGAAGTGCCAGCGCCCGCAGCGGTTCGCGTTTGGCGAACATGTTCAGCGCCGAGATTTCCACCACGGGGCGGCCATCGCGTTCCATCCCGAGGATGAAGGCGAAAGTGCCGATGTTCATGGTCACATAGATCGCCATGTAGATCAGCGTCGCCTGCACACCAAAGGTCGATCCCGCGGCCAGACCCATCAGGGCAAAGCCCATATGCGCGATCGAGGAATAGGCCATCAGGCGCTTGATATTGGTCTGGCCAATCGCGGCGATTGCGCCGACAAACATCGACAGGACCGACATGAAGGCCACGATCTGTTGCCATTGTCCGGTCACATCACCGAAGGCGTCGAACACCACGCGGGCAAAAAGCCCCATGGCGGCGACCTTGGGTGCGGTGGCGAAGAAGGCGGTCACGGGCGTGGGCGAACCTTCGTAAACGTCAGGCGTCCACATATGGAACGGCACGGCCGAAACCTTGAAGGCAAAGCCCGTCATCATGAAGACCAGACCGAACAGCAGCCCCAGCGAGGCCCCGCCTTGGGTTGCGGCGACAATGCCGGTGAACAGCGTTGTGCCGGCGAAACCATAGGTCAGCGAGGCGCCGTAAAGCATCAGACCCGACGACAACGCGCCAAGGACGAAGTATT
>JAHEBS010000140.1 GCA_024642145.1 Marivivens sp. | reverse complement strand
TCCGATCGTGGGCGATGTGGCGCATGTGCTGGAGGACCTGATCAAGGTCTGGAAATCACGCGGCCGCAAGACCGACAAAGAGGGTCTGGCCAAGTGGTGGACGCAGATCGAGGAATGGCGTGCCAAGCGTTGCCTCGAGTTCCGCAACTCGGACACGGTGATCAAGCCGCAATATGCGCTGCAACGTCTGGAGGCGCTGACCAAGGGCCGTGACCGTTACATCACGACCGAGGTCGGCCAGCACCAGATGTGGGCCGCACAATACCTTGGCTTCGAGGACCCCAACCGCTGGATGACTTCGGGCGGGCTTGGCACCATGGGCTACGGCTTCCCCGCCTCGATCGGCGTGCAGATGGCGCACCCCGACGCGCTGGTGATCAACGTCGCGGGCGAGGCCTCGTGGCTGATGAACATGCAAGAAATGGGCACCGCGATCCAATACCGCCTGCCGGTCAAACAGTTCATCCTCAACAACGAACGTCTGGGCATGGTGCGCCAGTGGCAACAGCTGTTGCACGGCGAGCGCTATAGCCAGTCGTGGTCCGAAGCCCTGCCCGATTTCGTCAAACTGGCCGAGGCCTTTGGCGCCAAGGGCATCCTGTGCAAGGACCCCAAGGACCTCGACGATGCGATCATGGAGATGCTGAACTACGACGGTCCGGTCATTTTCGACTGCCTCGTGGAAAAGCACGAAAACTGTTTCCCGATGATCCCGAGCGGCAAGCCGCATAACGAGATGCTTTTGGGTGAAGCCTCGACCGAAGGGGCCATTCAGGCCGGCGGCGCGGTTCTGGTCTGAGGAGGCGAAAATGGCAGCACTGAACATCAAGCAAGGCTCGACGAGCCATTCGGCCTACGAGCTTCGTTCGACCTATGGCGACACGATCGAACGGCACACGCTGGCTATCGTGGTGGAAAACGAGCCGGGCGTGCTGGCGCGCGTGATCGGGCTTTTCTCGGGGCGTGGCTACAACATCGAAAGCCTCACCGTGGCCGAGATCGACCACAAGGGCCACCGGTCGCGGATCACCATTGTCACCTCGGGCACACCGCAGGTGATTGTGCAGATCAAGGCGCAACTGGGCCGGATCGTTTCCGTCCACGAGGTGCATGACCTTACGGTCGAAGGCCCCTCGGTCGAGCGGGAACTGGGCCTGTTCAAGGTAACCGGCAAGGGCGATGCCCGCGTCGAGGCGCTGCGGCTGGCCGAGATTTTTCGCGCCTCGGTCGTCGATACCTCGCTGGAGAGCTTTATCTTCGAGATCACGGGCAGCCCCGACAAGATCGACGCCTTTGCCGACCTGATGCGCCCCTTGGGCCTGTCGGAAATGGCGCGCACCGGTGTTGCGGCACTGGCGCGCAGCAAAAAGACCGGCGGCTAGGCGGTTGCTGTCGCCCGCGGCCAATCAGATGTCGCGGGCGCTACTCACGGGGGCAGTCACGCAGTCCTAGCATTTCGGGCAGATCGCATCCTGAGGTTTGCCATGCCCGATGATCGTTTAACCCAATCCCTCGACCATGTTCGTCGTCCGATCGAAAACGCCAACGGCCTGCCCAACGCCCATTACACCGACCCCACCGTCTGGGACGAAGAAAAGCACGCGGTGCTTTTCGGGTCGTGGTCCGGCATTGGCGTCGCTGCCGAGGTGCCCGAGCCCGGCGATGCCAAGCCTGTCAATTTCATGGGTGTGCCGCTGCTGCTGATCCGTGGCCGTGACGGGCAGGTGCGGGTTTTTGAAAACATCTGCCGCCATCGCGGCATGATCTTGGTCGAAGAACCCCGCAAGATCGAAGGCGCGATCCGCTGCCCCTATCACAGCTGGTGCTATTCCACCGAAGGCCGTCTGGTCGCCACCCCCCATGTCGGCGGGCCTGGCCAGAACGCGCATCCTGACGTGGACCGCGACAAGCTGGGCCTGATCGAGGTCCGCAGTCACATCTGGTTTGACACCGTTTTTGTCAACATCGACGGCAAGGCCGCACCCTTTGAAGAGGTCCATGCCAACCTTCTGGACCGTTGGCGCGAATGGGACCGGCCCATGGTGCATGGCGGCGCGGACAGCGCCTTTAGCCTGAGCGTGAAATCCAACTGGAAACTGGCGGTCGAGAACTATTGCGAAAGCTATCACCTGCCTTGGGTGCATCCCGGGCTGAACAGCTATTCGCGGCTCGAGGATCACTACAACATCAACGAACGCGGGCTTTATTCAGGGCAAGGATCGCTGAAATACGGGCAGATCAAGCTGGATGACGGGACCGTATTCCCCGATTTTCCGGGGCTCTCGTCCATGTGGGACAGCGGCGCGGAATATCTGGCGGTCTATCCCAATGTGCTGTTGGGCGCGCAGCGTGACCATTGCTTTGTCATCATCTTGCAGCCCGACGCCATCGACCAGACGACGGAACACGTCCACCTTTATTATGCGACGCCCGAGACCAGCGACAAGCTGCGGGCCAAGAACACCAAACAATGGGAAGTGATTTTCGTCGAAGACATCTTTGTGGTCGAGGGGATGCAACGCGGTCGCCACGCCCCGCATTTTGACGGGGGACGCTTTAGCCCTGCGATGGACGGACCGACGCATTGTTTCCATGACTGGGTGGCGGGCAAGGTCGCGACCCGTCGCGCGGCGGCGCGGTGAAAGACCTCGATGCGCGCCTGCTGGCCGCGCATGCGCGCGGCGACAAGGATGCGCTTGTGGCGCTTTACGAAGAGGCGGCGGATGGGGCCAACGACCTTGACGCCGCCTGTTTCTACCTCACGCATGCCTATGTCTTTGCCCTTGATCGCGGGCACGACCATGTCGACCGGCTGCATGCGCGGCTTGCTGCGCATGGCCGCGTCTAGACGGCTTGGCGCGCCGCAGTCTGCATGCTAGCCCTGCCTCTGAACGCAAGGAAACAGCATGGCCCCGCGCAAGATCATCATCGACACAGACCCCGGTCAGGACGACGCCGTAGCAATCCTTCTGGCGCTCGGCAGCCCCGAGGATATCGAGGTTCTGGGGATTACCGCCGTTGCGGGTAACGTGCCGCTGTCCCTGACGGCAAAGAATGCCCGCATCATCTGCGAATTGGCCGGCAGAGCCGACATGCGCGTCTTTGCCGGATGCGACCGCCCCTTGGCCCATACGCTGGTCACGGCGGAACATGTCCATGGCAAGACCGGCCTTGACGGGCCGCAGATGGACGACCCGACGATGCCCTTGCAAGATCAGCACGCGGTCGATTTCATCATTGAAACCCTGCGCGCCGAACCTGTTGGCACGGTCACGCTTTGCCCCTTGGGGCCGCTCACCAATATCGCCACGGCATTCCAGCGCGCGCCGGACATCATCCCGCGCGTGCAGGAAATCGTGCTGATGGGCGGGGCCTATTTCGAGGTGGGCAACATCACGCCTGCCGCCGAGTTCAATATCTATGTCGACCCCGAGGCCGCCGCCATCGTGTTCAAGGCCGGCGTTCCGCTGGTGGTGATGCCGCTGGATGTCACGCATAAGGCCCTGACCACCCGCCCCCGCGTCGAGGCTTTCCGTGCGCTGGGCACCCGACCGGGCCATATGGTCGCCGAATGGACCGATTTCTTCGAGCGTTTCGATATGGAGAAATATGGGTCGCAAGGGGCGCCGCTGCATGACCCCTGCGTCATCGCCTATCTGATCGAGCCGGGCCTGTTCACGGGGCGCTATATCAACGTCGAAATCGAGACCGTTTCCGATTTGACGCGCGGCATGACCGTTGCCGACTGGTGGCGCGTGACCAGTCGCGCGCCCAATGCCATGTTCATGGGCGGGATCGACGCCGATGCGTTTTATCGGCTGCTGGTGTCGCGGATCGGCCGTCTCTGATGGCCACATTGCATCTGTGCGCGCCGCAAGACATGACGCGGCTCGCCCCCCTGATGGCGCGTTTCGCCGAGGAATTTCGCCTGCCCGAACCTGCCGCCGCGCGCGAAGCCGCCGTTGCGCCGCTTTTGGCGGGGTCACCCTATGGCGCGGCCTATCTGATCGGCCCGCCGCGCACGCCCGTGGGCTATCTGGTGGTGACGTTCGGCTGGTCGATCGAATTCGGCGGCATGGAAGGCTGGATCGACGAGATCTATATCCGCGAGGCCGTGCGCGGGCGCGGCATCGCCACCGAGGCGCTGGCCGCCCTGATCCGCGCCCTGCGCGAGGTGGATGTGCGGGCGCTGCATCTCGAGGCTGATCGCGAGGATCGCGCGGCGCAGCGGCTCTATCTGAAATCGGGTTTCGAACTGCGCGACCGTTACAGTCTGATGACCTATTGGCTCTGATCTGGCGGCGGCGGCGATTTCGCGCGACAATGGCGCCATGATCCGCTTTGACAACTCATATGCCCGCCTGCCCGAACGGATGTTCAACCGCCAGACCGCGGCCCCCGTCGGCGCGCCCAAGCTGATCGCGGTCAATCGCGATCTGGCGGCGCGGTTGGGGATCGATGCCGATTGGTTGGCGGGCGCAGGGCTGGATGTCTTGGCGGGCAATGTGGTGCCTGACGGCGCTGCGCCTTTGGCGCAGGCCTATGCGGGCCATCAATTTGGCCATTGGAACCCTGGCCTTGGCGACGGACGTGCCTTGCTGTTGGGCGAGGTTCTGGCCCCTGACGGCGCACGGTTCGATCTGCAGCTCAAAGGCTCTGGCCCCACCCCCTATTCGCGCCGCGGTGACGGGCGGGCGTGGCTTGGGCCGGTGTTGCGCGAATATATCGTGTCCGAGGCGATGGCGGCCATGGGCCTGCCGACCACGCGGGCACTGGCGGCCGTCGAAACGGGCGAAACCGTCTGGCGCGAAACGGGATTGCCGGGTGCGGTGCTGACCCGCGTGGCGGCCAGCCATATCCGCGTCGGCACCTTTCAGCTTTTCGCCGCGATGGGCGATACCGAGGCGCTTGCAGCCCTGACCGACCACGTGATCGCGCGCCATTATCCGCAGGCGCAGGGCCCCGAGGGTTTGCTGCGCGCGGTGATGCAGGCACAGGCCGCGCTGATCGCGCGCTGGATGGGGGTCGGCTTTATCCACGGCGTGATGAACACCGACAATATGGCTGTCTCGGGCGAGACCATCGATTATGGTCCCTGCGCCTTCATGGACGGCTATCACCCGATGACGGTCTTTTCCTCGATCGACGCGCAGGGCCGCTATGCCTATGGCAACCAGCCCCGCATTGCCCTGTGGAACCTCGCGCAGTTTGCCACGGCACTTTTGCCCCTGCTGGACGACCGCGAGGCCGCCGTGGCGCGGCTGACGGCAATCCTTGAGGGTTTTCCCGATATCTACGAGGCCGAGCGGCGTGCGGTCTTTGCCGCCAAACTGGGTCTGGTGGCGCCTACGCCGGACGATGACGGGCTGATCGACGGGCTGTTGGACCTGATGCAAGCGGGTCAGTCTGATTTCACCCAGACCTTCGCCGCGCTCGCCTCTGATAGCGCCGAAGGCCACATCCTTGATCGTGCGGCTTTCACGGACTGGCGGGCCAGATGGTCCGCGCGCGGGCCGGACATGGAGCTGATGGCAAGGTCGAACCCGCAGATCATTCCGCGCAACCATCAGATCGAGGCGGTTATCACCGCCGCTGTGGCTGGCGATTATGCGCCCTTCCACGCGATGAACGCGGCGCTGTCGCGACCCTTCGCGCCCTTGGACGCAGCAACCCGCCCCTATGCGGCGGCGCCTACCGAGGGCGAAAGGGTTGCGCGCACCTTTTGCGGCACCTGAAACGGAAAACGGGCCCCCGAAGGGGCCCGTCAAATCTTTGGACGGCGCTCGGGCTTATTGCACCACGCGCACGTCAACCATCACATCGGGGGCCGAGGTCACAGCACCGTTGGGACCGGCGCCGCGCTTGATCTGGTCCACGACTTCCATGCCCGAAATGACCTTACCCACGACGGTGTATTGACCGTTCAGGTTGGGGGCTGCGTCGAACATGATAAAGAACTGGCTGTTGGCCGAATTGGGGTCAGCCGCGCGGGCCATACCCACGATACCACGGGCAAACTCGATGCCCGAGAACTCGGCGGGCAGGTTCGGCATCGGCGAGCCGCCCATACCGGCCATCGAGGTGTCGCCACCCGCGCGGCCATATTGCACGTCGCCCGTTTGCGCCATGAACCCGTCGATCACACGGTGGAACACCACGTTGTCATAGGCGCCAGAGTTGGCCAGCTCGATCAGCCGGGCCACATGCTGGGGCGCGACATCATCGAAAAGCTGGATCACGATGGTGCCGTTGGCCTGGCCCGACACATCGATTTCAAGGTTTGTGGCCATCGCGGGGGCGGCAAGGCCCAGCGCCACGGCAAGAGTGAGCAAAAGCTTACGCATCGGCAGCTACCACCATACGGATCATGCGGTCAGGGTTCGCCGGCGGCTCGCCACGCATGATGTTGTCAACATGTTGCATCCCCGAGATCACGCGGCCGTAGACCGTATATTGACCGTTGAGGAAATGGTTATCCTTGAAGTTGATGAAGAACTGGCTGTTGGCCGAGTTGGGGTTCATCGAACGGGCCGCACCCAGCGTGCCGCGGTCATGCGGCAGGCGCGAGAATTCCGCAGGCAGATCCGGCAGGTCCGAACCGCCCGTGCCAGCGCGGCGCAGGTTGAAGTTGTTTTCCATATTGCCATGCTCGACATCGCCGGTCTGGGCCATGAAGCCGTCGATCACGCGGTGGAAGGCCACGTTGTCATAGGCGCCAGCGCGGGCAAGCTCTTTCATGCGTGCCGTATGTTCCGGCGCAACGGCGGGCAGAAGCTCGATCACCACTTCGCCGTCCTTCAGCGTCAGGATGATCGTGTTTTCCGGGTCCTTGATATCGGCCATTAGCCAAGCTCCTTTAGTGTCCTCTGCCCGCTCACATATCCTTTGGGGCATCTGATTCCAAGTGATCCTGCTTGACGCGCGGGATCAAGGCGATATCGAAGGCTGGTTATCCGATAGCAGGAGCAGACCATGGCCTGGAAAACCCTCGACGACCTCAATCTGAAGGGCAAACGCGTGCTGACGCGCGTCGATATCAACGTGCCCGTCGAAAACGGTCATGTCACCGACACGACCCGCATCGACCGCATCGTTCCGACAATCACCGATATCCTCGCCAAGGGCGGCACGCCGATCCTGATGGCCCATTTCGGTCGCCCCAAAGGCAAGCCCGTGCCCGAGATGAGCCTGCGGCTGACCCTGCCCGCGCTGGA